>SUPR01000137.1 GCA_005191425.1 Candidatus Helarchaeota ASGARD archaeon Hel_GB_B | reverse complement strand
AAAAATTTAAATTTGTGATAAAAAAAGATTTCTATTGGAAATGAATTTTCCCTAAAAATTTGTTATGTGTTTATTTTAATCTTTATTTTATTATTGATTTTGTTTGTTTTTTTCTTGTATCTCTCCCTTAATATTATGTAGCTTAATGTCCCTTCTATTTCACATAATGTTGCAACTAAAAATATTATTTCGGAAGTTTTTGGGTAAACAGAAGCGTTATTAATCACATTTATAAAAATAACAGCAGTATCATTATTACCCATAATATCAATTACGGTGAAACATACACGATATTTTCCCGATACTCTGTATACATGTTCTACAGTGGGTTCTATTGTGGATAGTATATTTCCATCACCAAAATTCCAGATATACTCTACAATCTTGGTATTATCATAAGACAGACCTCCATTCAATATTAACGGTAAATTGGCTACTGCTATCATATCAATTTCGATATTGGCTATAGGGGGTTTAGAATCAGTTATATTAATCCAAGTCTCATTAATAGTCCACCAACCAGCATAATCCGATACATTTAATAATATTTTAAAATTTCCAATAGAATTAAATTATCAATAAATTTGTTTCACTCTTTTCTCCTTTTTAACTTCTATACAAATTCTATTAATATACCTACCTCTATAACCCATATTCAAAAATCCTTGGTCTTTTAAACCCATTTCATTCTCTTCAATTATTCAAATTTTCTACATTACAAATATTTTTTTATCCTCTTAAAACCCATATTTTTTTCCTTAACTAATTCATACCCTAATTCATACCCACCTTGATTAATTCATACCCAAAATATTTTTAAATAAATTTAATTTTTATTTTATTAATTTCATCTTTATATTATATTACCTTTTTGGAAGGATTGTAGTGGGCTAATCGAGAAATATCTTATCCCTATCTTTCCAAATTATTCCTATTATTTGCACACAAAAATTACTATTATTACTCTTCGTTAATTAGAGGTTCTATTAAAAAAATGATTCTTGAACGAGAATCCATCAGTAAAAAATTTGAGGGAAAAAATATGGGACAATCTCCACTTATATCTATCATTCTCCCTGCTCTCAATGAAGAGAAAGCAATACATAAAGTTATTTCCGAAATCCCGCTCCATAAATTACCACCCACAGAAATTCTCGTAGTCGATGGATGCTCGCAAGATAATACTATAAATATTGCTAAGGAGTGCGGTGCTAAAGTCATTACTGAATATAAAAAAGGGTATGGACAAGCTATTTATACTGGTCTAAAACATGCTAAAGGTGATATCATTGTTTGGATGGACTCAGATTATACATATCCTAGCCATCAAATACCCGAACTCGTTCAACCTATTTTAGACAATAAAGCTGATATCGTACTTGGCTCTAGAATTAAAGGTAAAATACACCCCGGTGCTATGACGATTTTACACCGTTTCGGTAATCTCTATTTAACTATGCTTTTTAATATATTCTTTTTTAAAAATCTATCAGATACTCAAACAGGCTTCCGAGCATTCTCTAAACATGCACTAAAGTTATTGAAAATGAGTAATAATGGTATGGGATTTGCAACTCAGACTTTAACTCAAGCAGTTAAAAAAAGATTGAAAATAAAAGAAATTGAAATAGTATATCGACCACGCATTGGGTGCTCTAAATTACATTCTTTTAAAGATGGAGTCCGAATTTTAATAGAAATTATTAAAGGAATTTTTAAATAAGACCTGACCTGGGCTCAAATTAAGATTAATAATAGAATAGTAAATAATTTGTAAAGCATTTTTTTTATGAAACGATTTATAATAATTGAAAAAAATAAAAAATGAAAAGTAGAAGACAATTATTTAAAAATAGCCAAGCTAATAAATTCAGACCTTTTTCTTCTGACAAATAGATAACCAAGAGATAAAATTCCCATCATTATCAAAGTCAAGTCGACAAAATTGAACCCGGGAATTCTACTTGGGATATTTTTATTTTGGAGCCAAATGATAATTCTATTAAGTAATTGAGCACCTTTAGTGGCATTTCTTTTTTCAATGGATTCAAAAGAAAATGCGGTAAATACAAGCCTATAAGTCCCTGAATCCACTTTTACACTTGTAGTCCTATTTGTAAGTGGATTATAGAATACTTTAGAAGCGCCAGAGCCTTTAATCATTGTTACTTCGTCTGCGAAATTTGAATATGGACAATCTAATAATATTAGACCAAAAACTGTGGAAATTGGGTCAATTCGTATTCCTTTTATTAGTGGATAGCTTACATCATTTGATACTTCGCTTATATGGAGATATTGGTTGATAAAAGTATTTGTAATAACACCATTATACCCGTAATTAGCATCAAATAGGAAATCCTGCGAGGACAAGTATAAGGTCCCGCCGTAATTGAGATATTCAATTAAATTACTTTGATCAGTTGAAGTTAGAGTATCAGAACTTTCAGACCCTGTAGTCCAAATAATTGTAGGATATAACAATAAAGTACTAAGAGAGGGAGAACCTAATAAATCAACATCCCAAACTCGATAGCTGTAACTCAATGTATTTAATGCGTCGATGAAATAGGATTCATAATTATTACCATTATCATCATCAACAAGTAAGATAGAAATATCAATTAAAATAGAAACTACATTACTTTTATCAGATTCACCATATGAATTAACGGCAGTGACAAAATAATAATAAGTCCCCTTGCGTAAATTTGACGTATCTGTATAATTAGTAGACGGACTATCGGTATAACCAATCAATTCTGGAGTAGGTAATAGTGTAGAATAACAATATATGTTATATTTGATTATTTCAGAACCTCCATCGTAAGGTTTCTGCCAATTTAGAATGACATTTCCATTAGATAATAGACCAACAAGATTTGTCGGGGGAGAGGGTGATTGGACCATATCAAGTTCCATAGCATAATAGAGATTATTTTCAACACTTGAGGAGAAATGTGGTTTATCGGATGAGTCAATAGCTATTGAGCAATTACCAACATAATGATCTTGAATAACACCATATTTATTCCATTTATTACCATCCCACCAAGTGTAATTCAGGAATTCATCACCTTTATAGCATATTCGTGGCATTCCGTTAGAATCTAATTTCATTGAAGCAGAAGTCAAAGAAGGAGTAGATTTTGATGAATCTAATATATTAGTATGCCATGCTGTACCGTTCCACTTACAATACATTAAATATCGGTTATTTTTTATGAATGAGAAATGTGGAGCATTAGAAGAGTCCAAGTCTAAGGATATAGAAGTGCCAGTTGTATGATTATAAATTCCATAAGTAGCCTTGTTAGCTGAATATATGACTTGTTTTTTCCAGCCAGTGCCATTAAAATATATATATTTTACACCAGAAATAGTCCCTTCTTCAAATTGATATCCAATATGTTCCCTGTTTGAAGAATCTATTGCAATAGAAGTATATTTCCCGTCTAAATCATCATCAGAGTCTAATGTACCTTTCCACCATTGAGTACCAGTCCATCGTGCTAGTCTTAATGCTTTATTAGTCTCATCATAGTAGCTAATATGGGGATAATTTGATGAATCTATAACAATAGCAGGGTATTTACCTACATCGTTTGTGTCATCAACTGTTTGAATAATCCAATTAGCCCCATTATATCGTGCATATTTAAGGTCTTTATTAAGAGCATCATAATATGCAATATGCGGTCTGTTAAAGGAGTCCAACGCGAGTGAAACAAAAATCCCCACGTTATCGTTTAATGGATCAATTTCTTCAAAATTCCAATGCCCGTTTTCCCAATGTACATATTCTAATCGATTACCACTATTATTATAATAGCTGATATGGGGATTGCTAAGGGCATCTATAGCTATTGAGACCGCTGTGGCGCTGTTGTCCAATTGCTCAATGAATAGACCTTTTTGTTGAGAAATTCTGAAAAGTGAACTACAATCATAAACGTCTCTGTGGTCTGAATCTGTTATGTTAATGTAATAAAAACTACTGTCGTCCATATGTTTAGGAATATTCCAAACATATTTACCATTTAACGCATTTACTGAAGTTGCGATTGTTGAGTAATACTTCCAAGTATTTTTTGATAATGTTATTGATTTAAATTCCAATTTATATAATGTAATATCTACTGAATTAACAAAGTTTGAAGTCCAAGTTATATTATATGTATTTTCTTCGTACCAAATTTCTCCATTAGGAGATGTTATATTAATATAAGCCCAATATAGTGGTTTTGCATATCTCAATTGTTTATTATTCTCTTTTGTTATATATACAATATGAGGAAAATCATTACTGTCCAAATCCAGACCTATTTTTGAATACGCATTTACAATATTACTATCAATTCTATTTATTTCCCAATTATTGCCCACTTTTCTGAGATAATTTAATCTACAACCACCAGTAGAAGGAATAAATAGAAAAGAAATGTGCGGCCTATCAAATGAATCAATGACAATAGTGGCATATTCAGGAGTCGCATACTCATAATTATTTATAAATGGATCTAAATAATTGATTTCCCATCCAGTCCCATTCCACTTGGCATAAGTTAAAGATAAATCCCTTTTTTCAGGATCTGATGACCATTTATTATGGGAATAAACTATATGTGCATTGTTAGAGCTATCTAAAGAAATCGATGGATAAATATTTGTAGAATCAGATATTCCATATTCTATAATTGATATTTCCCATCCAGTACCATTCCATTTGGCATATTTTATAGCATTAGTTTCATTATTATATGGCCCAAAATATTCAGACCTATCTAAATAACATATATGAGGATTATTACTAGAATCTAATTCGATTGCAACATTTTTTGGTATACAAGATGAATCTACTATTTGAATCTCCCATCCCGTTCCATTCCACTTGGCTAATTTAATGTTGGAATTTTTAGTATCTTCATATGCAATATATGGATTATTGCTTGAATCTATTCCAATAGCACTACCACTATCATATACAGAATTCGCTATATCCGTGTCTACTTTCTCATATTCCCATCCACTACCATTCCATTTTTCATAATATAACTGATAATTTCTTATGAAAGAAATATGTGGAAAATCATTAGAATCTAAAACAAAAGAAAATTTATCATGATATTGGGGGGGCGTATAGTTATTCCATTGTACACCATTCCACACTTTGTATATTAATTTAGCACCATTATAATAAAGAATATTTGGATTATCACCTGAATCTATTTTTATCATAGACCCTATATCTGGACCACTAAAATCTGAACTTATATTCTTAATATCAAATATCCAAGCTCCATTTTCTATTATTTGACTGCTATTGTTATCTTTTTTATCCAGAATTCTAATTCCAATATTAAAATTTATGACCATTAATAGAGAAATTAAAACTACACTTATAATTACATTTGCAACTATTTTTTTGTTAGTATTTCTGTTTTTTATCATTTTTTAAGAATCCTTTTTAAATTTATGTTAATAATTTATGTTTACACTATATTATATTTTATACTAAATAATTATTTTAGAAATATATTCAATTTTTCACTTTTATTAATTATATAAGGTAAGTTCGTAATTTTCATTAATTTTATTTATATCTTTTTATTCTTTAATTTATAAAGAATCTAAATTAAAAAAGAAGAGTATTTGATATTTTGATATATAAATCTTTAAATTTTTACAATTTAATTCTCAAAAATTCAATATTAGAAAAATCAATTGGTTAGAATTTTGTTGTATAATCTTTATTTGAAAATTTAACTTAATTTGTAAAAGCGTTTTTTTAATAAGAAATTTATTCAGATTATTGAAAGTCTTAAATTAATAATTGGAAAACAAGAATTTCTCGCCTTTATAATTTTTATTTGATTACCTTCATAACGGTCAAGGTCGAAATCTTTTGATAGAATTTTTTAAACAGTTTGATGAATACTTAATTATATTATAATTGTTTTATCTTGAACATAACAACTAATTATCCAGCAATATTCACCGATATCTGTCCTAATAGAATCTCCAACTTGAGAATTGCTTGAATATGTCCTAAAACTTCTCTATTCAAGTGAAGATAACTTTTTCAAACTCAAATGGAGATTTATTATGGAATGATACATGGGGCTCTGATAAAAAAGATGAAGGCTACGCCATTAAATTATTTAACAACAATGTATTATATGTCTGCGGAAATACTGATAAATCGCCTTCTATGAATTATGACTTTTTACTTATAAAATTCAAGCTTAATACTTTTATAGCAACAACACCAGTTATACCAGGCTTTAACATCATTTATTTATTGATAAGAGTAATAATTATAATATATTTAAAACTATCGAGAAAAATTAAACTAATAATTTAAATTTAAAACTTCTTTTTTTTATTTGGAATAAAATGGACAAAAATTAATTAAACATATTAAAGATGAGACATAACATATTAAAATGAAATATAAATCTAAGGGTAAGAGATTAGAAAAGGACATTGGAGAAAAATATTATAGTAAAGTCTGAAAAAATAGAGAAGAGAATTTCACCTGAAAAGCACATATTTTTAAAATTACGAAGGACTGTCTTATCTTCTTGAGGTGGAATAAAAGTTAAATTAGAATTGTTGATTAAAGTATTAAGAGATTGAGATTTTCATAGAGAGTATTTAGAATATATTTTAGAGATTGGGTCGAGAACATTCTTGGGAAATCTATCTTTAGAAGATTGTAATAATTTTGGAGAGTATACTAAGTTTATAATTAGAGAGAATAGTATTGGGCAAACCGTACTTAATGAATAGAAAAAAAGAGCATTTGAACATTATTTTAATAGATAAGACCACTATTTATTATCATCCTCAGATAAATTCAATCACCCCAATTGGAAATAAAAATCATCATAATAGCAATAGCGAAAAACTGAAAATAATTTTCAGCTTATTTAAAAAATGAATATAAAAATCTAATATTTTTTAATAAAAATTTAGTACACTCAAAAAATTACTCAATTTGGGGGATAATATGGCTATACTTCTTGAAAATTGGCTTTAAATTCCCATATTGCAATATAAGAATTTCCAGAATTGATAAAGGAAAAATTTAAAGAGATATCACTCTACTCTTGAATTGCCAAGAAATTTATTTTTTATTTGTCTATAATTGTAGATATAAATAAAGAATTTAAGTCAGAATAGTTTTATTTAAAAATTTTCGTAT
>SUPR01000136.1 GCA_005191425.1 Candidatus Helarchaeota ASGARD archaeon Hel_GB_B | reverse complement strand
ACCATTTTTATTCACATCTTTTACAATCAATTTTATTAACAAAATGTGTTGCACAAGATATACAAGGATCAAAACTTCTCAATATAATTTGTGCATTATATTTCATTCTATCTAAATCTTGAGTTGTAGAGTAAAAATTCTTACAATATCGGGTGAGTATTTTATTTATTAAAGGAATATTCATCTCCGTGGGGATAAAAAGCCTAGCTTTGTCTAAAATGTTTTTATTTTCATTTACTTTATAATCATGTATTAAAAGCCCTCTTGGAGCTTCCAAAACGCCAATACCTTCTCTCTTTTTTATAATGTTCGTTGAATTAGTCGGTTCAGGTCTAGTTAATTTTTTATCATTTAAGATGGATATTCCTTGATCGATTAAAATCAATAATTCGAATAAAGCTAAAAAATTAGAGAAAAGCAAACTGGATTTCCAAGTTTTATTAAAATAATCTAAATAGTTATCTACAATACCATTTCCATAATTTTCTACAATGTTATACCGACCAATTGGGCCAACAAATAATTCTTTTTGTCCATTAAAATTGATATATATTTCTGCCCTGTCTTCTCTTTTTAAATAGTCGGTATATTTATTTACATCAAAATAAGATAATATCCCATCATTATCTTTAATTCTTATTATACCTTCATAAATATCAAAATAAGAGTCATTGTTTAACCCCATAAAAACAGGATTTCCAAATGAGAATTCATCAGGTGGTGAGATTTTATGGAATAAATCTATAAATTTTATTATTATTATTTTCAAGCTGTTAAATGATTCTGCAAAATATTTTTTAAGTGATTCTATGTTCCTTTTAGATGGTGTATAATAAAAGCCGCCAATTGCAGGCGTGATAGGGTGTATGAACCTACCACCAAGGATATTTACAATGGCTGAACTATATTTAATTAAATTGAAAGCATGTGATGTTATTTCTGGGTCATATTTGATTATTTTATTTGGGGCAATATTTTTTTTCTCCTCTCGTAATATATATAAAAGGTCTGAGAATGTTTGAAAAAAGATATGTGCAATATGAGACTTAATATGATCGCCAGTCATTAAAAGACGCCTTAATAAGACTGTATATTTTGAAGGTGTAATATTAAACATGTTTTCAATTGCTTTACAACTTACAATACTTTGAGCAACATGACATAATCCGCATATTCTTGAAGTAATTCTTGGGACTTCAATTAATTTTTTATTTACTAGAAGATTTTCAAAATTTCTAAATCCATATACCTCAAAATTTACACTTGAAATTTGTCCATTCTGGAAGCTATAATATATTCGTCCCTGTCCTTCTACTCTTGTACATAAATCTATTTCAACACTCATTTTTATCAACTTTATAAATTAGGTTTTGAAAAACGAAAAAATATGCTTTTATATTTTCTTAAATCATCTGAAAGATTAAGTAAACTAAGAAAATTTATTATTGTTGAGGTATAATCCTGTTTAAGTGGCCCCATACATCCTTCACAAGGTATACCTAATTTTATACAGCTACAATCACAACCAGCTCTTGTAATAGGTCCTAAACACAGTATATTTTTTTCCAAGAAACATTTAGGTATTACTTTCTCCGTCTTATACCCTTCGTCCATTAATTCATCAATAGAAATTTCAAAATTTTTCTGAATATTTTCCTTAAGAGGACAGTCATAACATAAATTCTTTTCTGGAAGTACAATTTTCTTATTTTCTAATAAATTAATAAGTGAATTGCCCAATATTTTTAAAGGAGGTGGGCAGCCCGGGATTATTCCATCAATTTCAATATAATTAGAAATTGGTTCTCCATTTATATCTTCTGATAAATTTAATATTCCTCCAAATGCTGCGCATGTCCCAAATGCAACCACTTTTCTTGCTTTTCTTCTTATTTGTTTTAATAATTTAATTTGTTCATCGTCAATAACACACCCTTCTATTAAAAATACATCACACTCTTCGATTCGTTTTTCGTCCATTATAAATGGAAAATAGACTAAATCAACTTTTTCTAAGAAATCCTCAAAAATATCTAATGATATTAATGCGCTAATGCAACCAGAGCATGAAGTTAAAGAAATAATTGAAAATTTAAGCTTCATTTAATTCTTCCTCCTTTAATTTTTCATAAAACTGGTTTACAGTTTTAGCAAAGATATTCCCTTCGACTGCATTTAAAGATTTGTGAATTAAATGATCTTTAATCTTATCTCCAAATACTTCTTTAATCATTTGTATCTTTTTAGATATGGTTTCCGCCCCATTAATAAATCTACAAGAATTTGGTTTACATCCAATTACCATAACCCCATCAAATCCTAGTTCAAATGATTTTAGAATAAAAAAAGTATCAACTCTACCAGTACAGGGGACTTTAACGATAAATATATTGGGGGTATATGCTATTTTTTTAAGTCCTGCTTCATCTGCTGCTGCATAACCACATGATTGACAACAAAACGCAATAATTTTTGGTTTTTCAGGATATTTTGAATAAACTTCAATTGTTTTAAGAATTTTCTCATTCATATCAATATTCATTTTAATAGCGCCAGTGGGACAAATACTAACACATGTCCCGCAACCTTTACATTTGAATCTATCAACATTTATTCGGTTTTCTTCAATAGAAATTGCATTGTAATGACATGATAATGTACATAGCCCACAATAACCACATTTATCTTCATTAATTTCAATTCCGCTGGGTTCAGCTATTACATAATCCTTTGATAATAACGAAATAATTTCAATTGCTAATTTATTAGCTTGAGAGACCGTACTTTGATAACTTAAAGGTCCCATTATTGTTCCAATCCCATAAATTCCTGATGCCAAAGTTTCTTTGCTCATAAACCCATTTTCATTTACAGTAAAATCAAAAGTTTTTCTAAGATTGGGTAAGTCTTTATTAGGAATTAAATTAATATTTAATATAATTAAATCGCTTTCATATTTATTCTCGTCAGTAATAACGAATTTTTTATTTCCACTTTTTAAAATTTCAATCTTTTTTACATAATGTACTCTTTTATCCATGGGGTCTAATAAGAATTTATTTTTTCTCTTGTTTATTTCATAAAAAATATTAACCTTGCATTCAGGGCATCTTATTTTTATTGTTTCTAAATATTTTAAAGCAAGATAATCGCAAAATTCGCCAATGTAATTTTCATTACAAACTGTTTGAATTATTGAAATAGTTTTAGGAGGCTTTTTATTGGAAAGCCTAATAAGATTACCTGAAGTTGGTCCATCACTCGCTAATATCCTTTCAAATTCTGCAGACGTAATTATATCGCTTTTAGGGTCATAATGGTATTCTTTTAAATTTGTATAGAGATCTGCTCCTATTGCAATAACTTTAATCCCGACTTTAATTTGGAGTTTTTCAGGTTGCTGGTTTAGATTTATTGCTTTATTAACACAAATATTCTCGCATGTCCTACAATGAATACAATTAATTATATCTTCTTCATCAATAACAGCTGCATAAGGATATGAATGGATAAATGGAATATAAATTAACTTTCTATTTTTAAGTCCAAACTCATATTGGTCTTTTTTTTCAATAGGACATATTTCAATACATTGTTTACATCCAGTGCAGCGCTTTTCATCAACAAAACGAGGCTTTTTTAATAACTCAAGTGTAAAATTTCCAAATTCGCCAGATACTCGTTCAATTGTCGTATTAGTAAAAATTTCAATATTTGGATTTTTAGCTAATTCTCTTATTAATTCGGATAAAAAGCAGATAGAACAATCTTCTACACCATAAATATGTTCCCAACGCGCTACTTTTCCTCCTAAAGTAGGTGCTTTCTCTATTAAATAAACTTTAATTCCGGCTCTTGCAAGGTTTAATGCCAATGTCATTCCTGCAATTCCGCCGCCTAAAATCGCTACGCTTCTAATTAATTCAACTTTTTTAAGATTTAATTTTGTTTGTAAGGATATTCTTTCAATCGCAGCTTCTATTAAAAGTTGAGCTTTTTTAAGCGCCTGTTTAGAATTACCTTTATGTACCCAACAACACTGTTCTCTTATATTAGCAATTTCTATATTATATTTATCTATACTCTCAAAAATTCGTTCAAAAGCATGTAGATGGGACCTTGGTGAACATGCGGCTATCACTATTTTATTAATAAAATTATCTTTTACCCAGTTTGTTATCATGAGTAAATTTTTCTCTTGACATAATGTATCAAAAATTCTTACTGAAATTACATTTTTTATTTTAGTTAGATAATTTTTTAAGGCTTTAATATCAATAAGCTCTTCAACTTGCGTATTGCAGCTACAAATTATCACGCCAATCCTATTCATTTCGGTAAATTTGGGATTTAAATATTCAATATCTTCTCCAGATATTAGCATCTCATTTAAATTCATTAGTTTTACTATCATTTTTCCTTCTTTCGTGAGAAAATAAGATTTATTGTCTTTATTAATAAGCGTTCCTAATTTTTTTAAATGAAAATTTAATTGACCTGTTGTTTCTAATCCTAATCTTTCCATTAATTCAGTATATTGTAGATAACCTTCTTTATCCAAAATATATAGAATTTTTCTTCTCAATGGATGAGATAATATCGAATATATATCCATATTTTTTATCATCCTTTATTTTTTGCATATACCACATGAACATTACTGTTTATTATAATAACCAATTTTTGATTACTTTTTTTTTCATATTTGATAATTCTTTTTTTCTTTAAATAATAATAAAAAAAATTTTTCCTTTAAATGTTTTTGACAATTTTACTTTTCTATTGTTAAACAAATTTTTTTAACAAATTTTCTTTTCATTGTCTAATATCAAATAATTTTTGATAATTATTATTATCAAAATAAGTATTGTTGGTGAAGACAAATTGTTTAAATCCTTTAATGATTTTAATTTAATCAGAATAATAAACTCATTTGTAGGTGAAATTTATGACAGTTTCAGAAGAAATTTATGATGATAAAAATTCAAAAATCGAAGCATTGAAGATAAAAATTAATAAAAAATATCTTGAATTATTTAAAGAAATATGCGAAGAAAATGGCCTTGATTTTGACGAAGAATTAAATAAAAGAATTGAATCTGCACTGGTCGACTCCTTTAAAACATATCATAGCGAATGTTTATACAAAAATCGAGCATTGCGTTTCTTAAAAGGCGGTAAAAAATGTGAAAGAGTCCCAGGTTTTGACCTTGAAAATATTAAAAGAATAATCTCAAAAATGGACTCAATTGATGAACAAATTGAATTTCTTAAAAATTATTTAGATGGACTACAAAAAACTAACGAAACAATGTATTTTGGACCGCGAGGTCTCCCTACTTTAACGACAAGAGAGGAACAATTTACTGGATTAACTCCATATATGAAGGTTTATCCACAAGCTGTAATTGAAATTCAAAAAATAATTAGAGCACTTGAAGCAGAAAAAATTATAAATGAAAAAATTACACATAAATTTTAAATTCTATTTTTTCTTTTATTTGTTAATATTTGAAATCTTATTTTATTTAAATTTTTATCTCTTTGTATCATTCGGTATTTTTAATCATTTTTAGTTTAAGATTAAGCTGATACATCAATAATTTAAACACTTAATTGCCCCCTATACTCGTTAATATATAATTTACTTCTTAGTTTTTTATATTATAACCTGAAAATATCCTGGAAAAGAAATATTATTAATATACCTATTAATATAATCTAATATAGAAAAGTAATTAAATGTTATAAATGATCTCCAATTATTATCAAAAATAATCCTCTTTTATCCTAATTAATTACATTTTCCGAGTTCTTTTTTTTGAAAATCTGATAATAAGAAAAATAAATTCTATTATATCGTTTATGGCGCTCATTATCCATTTTATTAAATTTATCATACTTCAAATATCTTTCAAAATAACCACTTAAAAGATCCCTATTATAATAATAATTGCAAGATTTTAATAATTTATAAAAAATATACAAGATTTTAAATCTATAATAAGAATAATTTTAATACGAAGACAGATAGAATAAAATATATCATTATTCAATGCAAAAAAAATTAGATAAAAGATAATAAAAGATGAAAAAAAATAAACGAACAATGAATTTTTACCAAAATTCATATCCAATCAAAATCTTTTATTTACATAGTAAAAAAAGAATATAAATAAATGATTAAAAATGAAAATACAAGAAATAAGAATAGAGAAATATCGGTGTATAGACAAATTCGAGATTAAAGAAGTGAAACCAATAACAATATTTGTTGGACGGAATAATACGGGGAAATCTTCAATATTATAGTCATTAATATTGGGAATAAATGGAGAGAATTGTTGGAATGGGATGAAAAAAGGTAGTATATTAGAAGAAATAATAAAAAATAGAGGTGGCTTTAATGAGCTGGCAAGTATTATAAATTATGATAGTAATAATTGCAGAATAAGTATAAGAGGCGGTAGATTAAAATCAGAATTATTTATATCAAAAAGTTTGGAAGAATTTTCAAGTAGAGTCGGAAGTTTAGAGTTATCATATATATTAGAGAAATTCAAAAATCTGTTTATAAATGAGATTAAGTTAGAACTTAGAAATTTTATAAGTAAAAAAATAAAAACAGATAACAAAATTATAATGGAAAATATTGATAAAAAAATAGAAATGTTAAAAGAGGAGTTATTAGAAAAATTTTCGATTTATATAGCATATAAAAATGAGATAAGTGGAATAAAAAATTATGCGTTTTTAGGCGGTGGTAGAAATATAAAGAATTCCATTAATGATATTAAGAGATATGTGGAGGATAATTTAGAGATGAAAGAGATATATCTAAAAAGCATTCTAAAAATTAAGGATATAATAAAAATTCCATTTAGAGACAGTAAAAAGACTGGTACGGATAAAAAAATAAATGAAATAGAATATTTAGGAGAAATTTCATATTTTAAATTAAAGTAACTATTAAAAAAAATAATAAAAAATAAAAATAATTTTAATGATTATTTAGCAATGTTAAAGAGAAATTATGATTACATAGAAAATATCATTACTTCGGAGGGTGAAATATATTTGCATACAAGAAATCATCCAGAAATGGTACATGTAAAATCATTTGGGGACGAATTTATATCTCAAATGTTAATCTTGGCGTTATTAATATTAAATAAGAATGGAATTATTTTGATAGAAGAGCCAGAAAAT
>SUPR01000135.1 GCA_005191425.1 Candidatus Helarchaeota ASGARD archaeon Hel_GB_B | reverse complement strand
TATCGTTGAGTTTAGACCTTCGTTAGGTACTTCGTCTATCGCAGCTACTTTATACCAGTATTTCTGCCCGTCTGTTAGACCGGTATCGTTATAATAAACATTCGCTGTGGTCGCTATTAATGCCCAATTTAAGGAAGTCGTGTTCCTATATACCCTATAACTGGAAACATCACCAGATACAGCATTCCATTCAAGGTTCAATTTATTACCAGAAGGGACTACAATTACTTGTAAGCCCATAACTTGCCCTGGAGGTGTGGTATCTTGAGGTGTGCCACTTACTTCATTTGAAGGAACACCTTCGTTTTTATTTGGCCCACCATCATCTACTGCAGAAATTCTATAGTAATAAGTTTGTCCATCGACTAATCCTGTGTCATGATAATAATTATCAGTAGTATTGGCAAGCCAATTTGCCTGGTTTGGAGTAAATCCAGAAGTTGTGCTCCTATATACACGATATTTAACAAGGTCTGGTTCAGTATTTGGAGACCATGTAATGTTAAGCTCATTTCCAGTATAAATTACAGTTACAGAGACGTTCTGGACTTGAGCTGGAGGTGTGACATCAGTTGGAATTCCGGACTTCACAGTCGAGTTTGTACCATAATTGGGCACTTCATCGACCGCTGCTATTTTATAATAGTAAGTCACACCGTCTACAAGTCCCGAGTCTACATAATAAGTAGTCGGGTGTGTTATATTTACAATATTAACATAACCACTGGGCTCTGATAAACATCTATAAATTATATATTTGACAATATCAGAGGCGCTGCTCGGGGACCAAGTAATATTCAAGGTATTTCCAATTCCAAGATTGGAGACAGAGACTCCAGTCACCTGCCCCGGCGCTACTGAATCTGCAGGCACTCCACTTGCTGCACTGGAGTTTTGGCCTGCATTTGGCACCTCATCGTAAGGTGAAACTTTATACCAATAGGTCTGCCCATCAATCAACCCGGAATGGATATAATAATCGGTCGGGTGGATAATCGTAGTTAAAAGTGTATAGGGACCTGATTCAGAGGTACTATTATATAGATAATAGCCCACAATATCTTCAGCATTGCTCAAGTTCCATGTAATATTAAGTGCGTTACCGCTTGGGACTGCATTTACACTTAATATATTAACTTGGCTTGGAGCTACTGTATCCTGCGGAGTACCACTCACTATCGTTGAGTTTAGACCTTCGTTAGGTACTTCGTCTATCGCAGCTACTTTATACCAGTATTTCTGCCCGTCTGTTAAACTGGTATCGTTGAACCAAGTATTGGAAGTAGTTCCAATTAACTGAAATGTAGAAGAAGTCGAATTTCTGTATATATGATAGCCTGCTACATCAGGGTCAGAAACAGCATTCCATTCAAGGTTCAATTTATTACCAGAAGGGACTACAATTACTTGTAAGCCCGTAACTTGTCCTGGAGGGACAGTATCTTGAGGAATTCCACTAACTTGAGAAGAAGGAGTACCTTCATTGGGGGTAGGTCCACCATCATCAATTGCAGTAATTTTATAATAGTAAGTTACTCCATCCACAAGTCCGGTATCATGATAATAAGTATTAGTGGTATTAGCAATCCAATTAGACTTACTTGGATTAAATCCAGAAACAGTACTTCTATAAACGAGATAATGGACAAAATCAGGTTCAGTATTTGGAGACCAAGTGATATTAAGTTCATTTCCAGTATTAATAACAGAAACGCTTACACCTTGAACTTGAGCGGGAGGGGTGATATCAGAGGGAATACCGGCTTTTTTTGTTGAATTTTTTCCATAATGAGGGACTGCATCAACGGCTGATACCATAAAATAATAAGTTTGACCATCAGTTAAATTTGTAACAATAGTATAAGTGGTAGGAGCAGAGACATTGGCTTGGAGGGTAAAAGGTCCAGTAATATTACTACTTATATAAACCAAATAGTATTCAACATCGTCGGCAGGACTTGGAGTCCAGGAAACATTTAATGTATTTCCGGTCCCAAGATTCAATGGTGTAACACCTTTTACTTGAGGAGGAGGATAAGGATCAAAAACTGTAAAATTAAATAGAGTGGTATAAACATAATTTCGATTAAAGAAATAGCCATTAGACCAAGAATAATCCACTGCATCAACATATGCATAAAAGTTATTATATGCATTACCAATACCGGTTTCAAAAATTAATTGGCTAATATTATTAACCGAAATAGAGAAATTATATTTACCTAAATATACCTTATCTACGGCTATTTCAAATGAATTGTTTATTGCATCAAATTTAACCGCAATATGATGCCATTTATTTGCAGTAAATAGGGGAGAGTTAACAATGGTTACGAATTTAGTCCCGTTAAAATATGAAAGAGATTCTTTACCATAGGACCAATCTGCTAATAAATAAATGGGGATATTGAACATATTATCGGCAAATTCGATATAAAATGCCCCATTACTTGAATTTTCATCGTTACCGATCATCCACCATTCGACAGTCCCATTTTGAACGCCATAAAAGTTGTTGATCATTCTACAATTGTCACTTACTTCATCATCCCAGAATTCAACTACTTTTCTATGTCTAAGTTTTTCATATTCAACATTAACATGAGTAGTCCCAATACCACCTTCATAGATAGTCCAATTTTGGGGGTCAGAACCTTTTGGGTCAGTTTCAAAACTGAATAACCCATGATATTGTCTAATCATTTGATATGTATCTTTATCTCTAAACTTATAGTATTTATGACCCCAAGAAGCGTCAATCGCATCTACCCAAGCCATATAATTATTGAAAGAATCGACATCACCGGTATAAAAACTTGCTCTAGAAATACTGGTGATTGAATTAAGTAAATTATATCGACCATAATAATTTCCGTCCACATAAATCCCAAATGTTTGATTTGTATTTGAACAATTAAAAGTAATATAAATATGATGCCAAGTATTATTTTTAAATAAAGGTGATGGGACAATTACAGACCAACTAATACCATTCCAATAAGATAAAGTATTAACTCCGGTATCCCAGTTTGCTTTTAATTTTATAGCAGTTGTGTTAACAGCATCAAAAAATTCAACATAAAATTTACCGTTTCCCGAAGTCCCTTCAATTCCACTCATCCACCATTCGGATTGTCCGGTAATAATATGACCAAAAAAGCCACTATTCATTCTAGCCCACCCACCTACAATGCTATTATTATCATAGAATTGAACGACTTTTCTATGGAATGCATACTCATATTTAACATTTACCAATGTATTTAGGACAGGTGGTACATACCAATGAGAAGGAGGCAGATTGTCAATATCAGTTGTAAAACTAAACTCACCTAAATAATCAAATGGAGTATATGCATAATTACCAAATGTGTCATTTGCATAAATAAAATAAGAAATATTAGTTAAATAGGGGTGTTTTGGTATTTCAGCAGAATATAAACCATATTCAGGTAGATAATACATCTCTATTGTTGTAGGTATTGACCCATTGCTATATACTAGAAATGCTCTATGGACGCCGACCCCAAAATCAGTAATATTTACAATAACAGTTGTAGAATCATTGTTTACACTTGGACTTGGAATTTGTAAAGGTTGTCCAATTAAGGGAGGGGCGGTGTCAATAGGACGAGATTGAACTGTCCCATTTAAGGTTAAAGGGTTAGCAGTTTGTCTGAGATAGACTAAACCCTCTTTTTTTGCTTGTAAAGGATTGGAGATTGAACCAGTATATTTCCATTTAATAAATGTGACTAACGGAGCATCAGGATATACATCCGAAATTATTAGGCCAATTTCGGAAGTAGAATTATCATCTTTCCAATATACTCCAGAATTAGAAATATTATATTGATCTCTTGGACATAACATCCATGCAGAGCCAGATGAACTTGAAGTAAAGAATATAAAATCCGGTATATCTGGATTTAATTTAACTGGAGCTTTGGGGTTTGTCCCAGTCGGGCCTAAAGTCGATTTTAACTCACCACTTTCGTTCGCAACTCCATTAGGAGTATTAACTTTAATTGTGGCATTTCTCCACCCTTCATATACTTTAATATTAGACCTAATTGATTTATTTATTGATGTAACAAAATCGTAATCATAATTTATAGAAATATTAAATAACCCATAAGAATCGATCTGCTTTACATATTTTACTATTTTACTGTCCATATAAAATATCTCATTTTGGTGCTGGACACTATATAACGGGTGAATTGAATTATTAAATACCATAAAAATCCTTTTATTTACTATGGTCCTAATAGGTCCTGAAACAATCACAGTTCCAGCCCCACCTTCATTTTCAAATCCACCCGAAGATGTATTTTCAGGATATGCTAATTCAGTTTTGCGATCGGAATAAGAGGTATTATTCCAAATACCTTCTCTATTTGCAGTAATATTTTCAGTATATGCTAATGTGGCATTAGTAAGAGTCATATCAGAATAGCTCTTAAATGATTCATTAAATAAATCGTCATATTGTCCAATATTCGAATATAATTTGTTTTCTAAATCAGGGTTCGTTTTATTTTTAACCACATTATAATGTTCGCCAAAAGCTCGAAATTCTGTCGAATTCCATCCTTGTTTGGGATAATCAGACCAAGTCGGGACTGGGTTACCGTGATTTATTATTTTATCGTAATAAATATACATCCAACTATGCCCACCATCAACAGGGTCTGAAATCATAACTTCTAATCTATTGGGATATGTCCCCCCAGAATCACCTTCCCACCACATTGTCGGTGGAACATATGCCCCAGAGTGAGCATAAAAAACAAGCTCATCACTACTACCAGAGGGCTGATCATCTATCCCATCAGTATCCAATCCAGTTATTCCAAAAGTAGCACCTATTGTAATTGCAGATTTATTTAAATAAGTTCCATCTTGCCATTCAAATCTACCCCCCCACTCATCAATTTGAAATGGAATTGAATGCCACCTTGCATCATTTGGGTTGTAAATAGTAACTCTAATATTTCCCCAACTCATTCCCTTGAATGCAGAAGGGAGGTTAGAAAGATTAAGAACAATAGGTTCCCATTTCCTTGTTAAATTTCCTGGAATGATTACATCAGTATTTATTGGAGTATTATTCCCTTCATTTACATGTCTTATAGATGGTTGTGAATTTGTAAAGGGAACTGACCCGACATAAATACTAAATAGAAGACCAAAACAAATTATTATGGAAAATAATAAAAATTTTGTTTTTGATTTATTTTTTATTTTTCTTTTTTGCATCCTTAAACACCAATATATTGGTAAAGTTGATCATAAAAATGAATGTAATGATTTGGAGTATATACTTATATAATATTTTATTAATTAATGAATACTTTTCACAGTATCTCCTTTTTATTTTATGGAAAAGTTCCATTTAATTCATTTTTTTTAATTGATATTATGTTAATTAATGAGTTTTATATATTTACTTTACTACAAAAATTTTTAATTGAGAATATTAAAAAGAGATTTTTTAAATAAATATATAAGTAGAAATTATTTTCTACTTCCTTCTATATGTAATATTCAAATTGCTAATAACGATTAAATATATAAAAAATTTTAAAATGATTTTGAGAATTAGACTTTAAAGGATTTTATTTTTTAAAAAATAATAGTAATCAATGATAAATAATGAAAAAGAATGGAGTAAATTGCTTTAAGTTATTCTGTATGATGTTTCTATTGTTGTTTTTTCTAATTTCAATTATTGTATTCGAAATAGGTCCAGTAAGTATTAAAGAGACAGATAGAATTTACAACGCCCAATTAATCCAGAAAATGAGCTCCGCAATTATTATAGATAATCATACAGTTATTGAGAATGATACAATAGTAAATAAGAGTATTATAGTCCAAGATCATGGAATTTTAGAAATAAAAGCAAATCTTTTGGTCAATTCTTCTTTTGCGTTTGAAAATAATATTACAGTTAAAGATAATGGGATTTTGATTTTGAATAATGGTTCATTAAATTCCACTAATAAAATAAATTTGTTTTCAATCGATAATGGAGCAATTTTGATAGAAAATAGCTCGAAAATAAAGGTTTCAAATATTTATCTTAATACATCACGTAATTTTACTGCAGAGGGGTCTTTAATTGATGCTAACCTTTTAGGGCGAGTTTCTGTTGTAATAATAAATAGAAGTAATTTTTACCATAATGCCAGCCGTAATGAAGATTCTATAATAAATATAACGAGTGATATTTCGATTATTAATGATTTGGTCATTAATTTCTTGGGAAAAAATTCATATATTAAAATTTTTGCAAATAACTTAACAATAAATAGGTCTAATATTAAAAATCAGGTCTATAATAATGCGATTGGAGGAAATTCATCAATAACTTTTAAAACATCAATGGAATTAAAATTAATTAATAATGTGGTCCAAAATTTTGGAGGAAATTCAACTAATGGAAATGGGGGAAATAGTTTGGTATTAATTAATAGTAGTTATTTATTTATCTTAAATACAACTATTAACGAAAGATTAGGGGTATCATATAATAATTCATTTTTTGATGGGGCTTCAGATCTTTTTTTAGATGCAAAATCTGCACTTATTTCAGAATTAAAAGTACATAGTAAAAATGGTACAATATTAATATCGAGAGAGGGGAATTATACAATTTTTAACTCTCAAATTGTTTGTAATAAATTTTTAGTAGTGAATAAATTTTCTAATTTATCTATAAATGGAACTAATTTTCAAGGAAATGTAAAAAGTTCGAGCTCAATTTCGATGATAAAGGGTAGAATACTGGACATTTATGATTCAACTTTTAAAATAAATAAAATTAATTTAACAATTACCGATAAAGTTCGAATTAATAAATCATTTATTTATAGCAATTTTAAATCTACAAGTAATTTGTTTTATATTAATAATAGCTGTTTCAAAATTAATAGTTCGATATATTTTGGAGCATATTTAGATATTATTAGTAATATTTCTAACATTTATAATGCCAATTTTACTTTAAAGGGAAATAATTGTGCTTTAACAATAATTTCATTGAATATTTCGGGAAATAATTTAATTATTAATAGTACAGGAAAATCAGGTAGTCCTGGAGGAAATTCTACAATTATTTTTAAAGCAGAAAATGAAATAATTTTAAACAGAACACAATTTACAAATATAGGCGGAAATGGAACATCAATAAGAAAAGGAAATAGTAATATTAACTTGACCGGAAATAAAATAACATTAGATCAATGTTTCTTTTACAATAAAGGAGGAGA
>SUPR01000134.1 GCA_005191425.1 Candidatus Helarchaeota ASGARD archaeon Hel_GB_B | reverse complement strand
ACATTAGGATATGAGAATGATTCCATGCAAAAAATTCCAATTACATATTCTATAGATCCCCAGATCTCCTGATAAATATTAGAATATACTTGATATTTTCTAATTGCTTGAACTTGACATGGAGTACCAATAAAAGCTAATTTTTTACATCCTAATTCAGCTGCTTGCTCTAATGCTATCAAATTTGGCGAGACTGCATATTTAGTACCAGATGTTTCTAATAGACTTTCATATCTTGTAACTACAACTGGCTGAGTATCCCATGAATCTGGTTTTCTTTTTGTTACAACTGCACCATCTATTAGTTTTTTATCGAAAAGATATTTGATAAAAGTAGTTACCATTCCTCCATCTTGGCATACTTGTTTAATTTTATCATCCGTAGTTTGTGCAGATTTAATTATTTTGCATGGACCAAATGGTTGGGTACTCAAGAGTTGATATGGATTATAATTATCTCCAGTCGAAAATTCTTTTAACACATTCAGTGGTAGAAAAGTTCTTGGACAATGATAATTACAAAGTCCACAATGAATACATTTTTCTTCGTCAATAACTGGTTTATCATCAATAATCTCTATCGCATTAACTGGACATACCGTTTTACAGGCACCGCATAAACAACAAAATTCATTTTCAACGATAATTTTTATTGGGTCATATACTGTTCTTATATTCCATGGTGCTATTAAATTAACATTTATTTTATCATTTAAGACATCAACTTTCAACGATATTCCATAATTTAATTCATTGATATCTCTGATTTCAAGCCATCCTTCATTCTGTAATGTAAATATATTTTTTAAAATATTGAATTTTGATATTTTCAAGTCATTTTCAATTTGAGAAACAGTTGCGCTACCCGTAGATAATATATATAAAAGTATCCTGAATTTTTCTACTTCTATATCCATTAATTTATCAAGAATTATTTCTAATTTATTTTCGTTTAATTTTTCAGCATTTATTATTGTATCATGATTTTCTAATAGAGACCTTACAAATAAACTACCAGCGCTTACTTCTGTTATAGCATTCATAATCTCTTTTGTTAGTTCTATCATAGTATATCTCCTTTTTATTTGGAGAGTTTTTTAAATATTTATTATATTAAATTTAGCCCTTCGCTTTCAAGGGCTGTCATCTCGAATTTAAATCTTTACATTCGAGACTCATTCAAATTTACATTTTTTTAAGTGGATTGGGGCCAATTTTTTTCAAGATTTTCATTGTATGAGCTACTGATTCTAAGAATATATTGAATTCTGCTGCACCACATTCGTATAAATTTACTCTACTTCCGTCAAGTCCAATTTTGTCTAATACTCTTTTAACGAAGTTAACTCTAGATAATGCTTTTATATTACCATTATTGAAATCACATTCACCGATATGTCAAGATACTACCATTACTGCATCCGCGCCACTTCTAAATGCATGAAGTAGATGATAAGCATCGATACGTCCTGTGCATCTTACTCTAATAATCCTAATATCTGTAGGATATTTATTTCGGGTAGTTCCTGTGAGGTCTGCAGCCCCATAACCTCATTTATTACAGGCAAATGCAACTACCCTAAAATGTTCTTCCATTTTAATTCACATTTAGGGCTTTTTAATATTTACATATATTTTATTAACAGTATTGTTAATTTTAAACATTATTTTAGTATTGAGGGGAATAAAATTTATAATTCGATATTAACACGCCTTAAGGGTCGCATAAACCCTTTTTTCTACAATGATTTTAAACTTTTAATCATTGTAGTCATCAAATAGGCGTGTTATAATATAATAGCATCAATTTCGTTTAATAATTGTTCATCACGATAATATCTAAATGATATAGCTTTTACTGGACAACTTGAAGCACAGACGCCACAACCCTTGCAAGCTATTTCATTTAAATGGGCTATACCATCATCTCCGATTTTTATAGCATTAAATGAGCAATTTCTTTCGCAGGTACCACAGCCTATACATAATGATTCATCGATTACTGGATTTATAAGTTCTAGTCTGAATTTCCCAGCTGATACAAAATCGATTGCCATTGCAGCTGCAGCTCTTGCAGTTGAAACTGTATATGGTACTGCCATTGGATTTCTACAGGCACCACCGATATATATTCCACTTGCTTTTGTTTCTACGGGATTTAAACATGTATGGATTTCTTTAAAGAATCCTGATGGCGCTTTGTCTAGCCCTAATAAATCCATAATTTGTTTAGATTTTGGATGAGGTACCATTGCTGTTGATAGAACTACCATATCAAATTCTTGACTGATTATTTTACCACTGATAACATCTTCGCTTCTAACAATAAGATTATGCGTTTCTGGATCCTCTCTAACTTCTGCAACCTTTCCTTTAATAAAGCGTATTTGTGGAAATTCTCCACGAATTCTTGCATAATACTCTTCTTCTTCCTTAGAAGTTGTTCTTATATCAATATAGAAAATTGATACTTCAATATCATCGTATTCTTGTATTAATAATTGTGCATTTTTCATAGCAACAAGACAGCAAACTCCACCTGAACAATAAGCATTGGTTTTTACATCCCTTGATCCAACGCATTGAATCATTGCTATTCGTTTTGGACGTTTACCATCTGATATTCTTTTTAAGTGGCCACCTGTTGGTCCAGTCGGACTTATTAATCTTTCTAATTCAATTTGAGTAAGAACATTATAGTATTTTCCATATCCGAAATCGCCATGTTTTTCAATATCGTAAGTTTCATATCCTGTTGCAATTACAATTGCACCAACTTCAATTTCTTCATACCAAGGTTCCATATCATAATTGATAGCATCAGCAAGACAATTCTTTTGACATTGTTTACATTTAATACACGCGTCCATATCAATGTAAGCTTTCTTAGGAACTGCATTTGGATGAATAATGTTTATAGCTTTTCTTGTTCCTAAACCATAGTTAAATTCATTAGGAACCAATACTGGACATTTCTCCATACATCGACCGCAACCAGTACATTTATCCCAATCAACATATGTAGGTTTATGTTCGATAGTAACTTTATATTGTCCTGCGCTGCCTTTGATATCTTTAATTTCACAATAAGTTCTAAGCTCTATGTTTGGATGTCTTGAAGCTTCGACCATTTTTGGAGCCAATATTCAAATAGCGCAATCATCAGTTGGGAATACTCTATCTAACTGTGCCATTTTTCCGCCAATGCTAGGTAAAGAATCTACAAGATATGTTTTAATACCTGCGTTAGCTATGGCAAGTGATGCACTAATACCGCCAATACCAGCTCCTATTACTAAAACTTGATTCACGACGTCTATTTCTTTAAGAGGCACATCATCTAAAATAAGAGCTCTTTCAACACCAGCTGCAATTAAAGCTTTTGCTTTTTCAGTTGCTTCCTCTTTTGATGATGGATTAACAAAAGATACATGTTCTCTTAAATTTACCATTTGAAAATAGTATGGACTTAGACCAGCTGATTCTACAAGTGCTCTATATGTAGGTTCATGAATTTTTGGTGTACATGCACCTACAACAACTCTATTTAAGTTATGATTTACTATATCTTCAGCGATCATTTCCTGTCCTGGCTCTGAGCATGTAAATGCACTTGTCTTAGCTAATACAACACCTGGTAAGGTTTTGGCAAACTCTGCAACAGCTTCTACATCGACAACGCCACCGATATTAACGCCTCAAGCACAAACATAAACACCTATGCGGATTTCTTCAGACATCTACAGCACCTTTCTATTTCGTCACCTCAACATATTTTTTTATTTATAATTCATAATAAATGTTGTATTTTTTAACATTTATTAATTTTAATATAAAATTTCTTTTTATTTTGTTCTTTAAATTTTAATTTACTTGCTACTCTATTATTAAATATAAGAATCTCTTTATATTATCTTTCATCTAACCAACCAAAATTATGTATTTAAATTTTTTTAAAATAAATAGACAAAATAGAATAATATTTTTTGATTAATTTTATAAGATAACCTATTATAATAAATTAGAAAAATACAATTATTTTTTTATAAAATAAAATATTTTCAAACTATATTATCATTTTACAATCTATTTTTAGTTTAATGAACATAAATAAAAATTTGCCAAATCTATTTGGTCAGTTTTAGAATAATATTTAATTAAAGTAATAATAAATAAAATCGAAATACTATTAAATGGTTTTTTAATATTATACTTTTTTTTGTATTATTTTTTCAATTCACAATATAATAAAATTTTAGTAAAATTTAATGAATAACAATTAATAAATCTGATAATTAATTTTAAAAATTAAAGATTATAAAATTTTAAAAATTTGCTATATTTATTTCCTTCATTTATTTAAAAATTTATATTATAAAATAGAATTCTAAAAAAGGTTTAATTATATAATTTATAATAAAATTACAAAATTAAAAATGAATTAAGCATAAATTTTAAAAAATTGATAATTTTTTAAAAAAATTTAATAAAAAATATTTAAAATAGAGGAATTTAGTTGAAGCCGGGAAGATATTTTGTATTAGGAGATATAGCATGCGCAGAAGGCGCTTTATATGCAGGATGTAATTTTTTTGCGGGATATCCAATAACACCCGCAACAGAAATTACAGAATATATGGCAAAACACTTACCTGAGAATGGTGGTTATTTTTTACAGATGGAGGATGAAATTGCTTCGTCAGCAGCTATTATTGGAGCATCATGGGCAGGGGCAAAAGCAATGACAGCAACATCGGGCCCAGGTTTCAGTTTAATGCAAGAGAACATTTCCTATGCTTATCATACAGAAACACCTATTGTCATTGTTGTCGTACAAAGATCTGGACCATCAACAGGACAAGCTACTTATCCTGCACAACAAGAATTTTATCAATCAAGATATGGTGCTCATGGTGATTATGAATCAATAGTTTTGAGTCCTAGTTCAGTTCAAGAAACATTTGAATTAACTGTTCGATCATTCAATTTATCAGAAAAATATAGAGTACCTGTAATTCTCCTATTAGATGGTGCTATTGGACATTTTAGAGAGCAGTTAATAATTCCAGAGAAGGGCGCAATTGAAATAATAAATCGAAAATGTTTAAAAAATAATAGAATAAACTCAAGCGATTTAATTGATAATATATTACCAATGGCTCATTTTGGGGAAGGTAAAAAGTTATTAATAACCGGTTCTGCTCATGAAATTTCAGGTAAAAGAAATTATGACCCAAAAGTTCATGAATCAACAATTAATCGTATATGTTCAAAAATTTCTCAAGCTAAAGATATAATAGATTTAGAATATCATCATATTGAAGATTCTACATCATTAATAATTTCGTGGGGTGTTTCTGCAAGGCCCTCATTAGGTGCAGTTTTAAGTTTAAGGCAGGAGGGAATAAAGATTGGTTTTATTAAATTAAAAACAATTTGGCCATTTCCAGATGAAATTTTGAATAATTTAGTACATGAAGATATTTCAGATATTTTTGTTGTAGAAATGAACAACGGAATGGCTGTACGGGAAGTACAAAGAGTTTTAAGACCAAGGAGGATATTTAGTATAAAAAAATTAGGTGGAGTTATACCTAGTATAAATTTTATAAAAGAAAATATTTTAAGGTATTTAAAATGTCAAAAATAATGAATAAATATTTAAGATATTTACCACATAAATTTTGTTCAGGATGTGGGAATGGGATCATATTAAATTGTTTTATTAGAGCAATAGATCAATTAGATATCGATTTAGATTCCTATTTATGTGTTTCAGGAATAGGCTGTTCATCATGGATCCCAAGCCCATATTTAAATTTGGATACATTTCATACAGTTCATGGAAGAGCTATTGCTTACGCTACAGGTGCGAAAGTTTTTAATAACAACTTAACTGTAATAGTTTTTACAGGTGATGGAGATGGTGCAGGAATTGGTGGAAACCATTTAATACATGCAGCAAGAAGAAATATCGATATTACGGTTTTCCTAGTTAATAACATGATTTATGGGATGACAGGCGGTCAAGTTGCTCCTACCACTCCTAAAAATGCCATAACTGACACAACACCATTTGGAAATCCAGAAAAGCCATTTGATTTATGTAAATTAGTTGAGGCAGCTGGTGGTACTTTCATTGCAAGGTGGACTGTATTTCAGCCAAGAAAATTAATAAAAATAATGAAAGATGCAATAATACATAAAGGTTTTTCTTTTGTAGAAATTTTATCACCATGCCCTACAGAATATGGACGTAAAAATAATCTTTCTATAATTGATTATTATCGTTATTTCAAAAAATTGGTCCAAAATAAAGATGATAAATTAAAATTTGGTATTTTTGTAAAAAAGAACTTACCGGAATTTTGTGAGCAATTAAATAAATTAAGGAATAACATTTTAAATAATAAAAATATGCATTCATAAATTTAAATTAAAAAATATTTTATTATAAATAAGTTAAGGTATTATGAGGTATTTTATCAATGATTAAAACAATTAGAATAACTGGAATAGGTGGTCAAGGAGCGATAAAAAGTGGAATTATTTTAGCAAAAAGTATATTTGAATTGGGCTTAAATGTGGTTCAAACACAAACATATGGAGCAGAAGTACGTAAAGGAATAGTTTCAGCTGATATAATTTTTTCTGAGAATAAAAATGAACAAATTTATGAATTAAATATTAATAAATTTGATTATTATATAATTATGGCAAGAGATGCGCTGAATAAATATAAAAATCAAATTAATGAAAAATGTACGATTATAATGGGTGAATCATTTTTCGATGAGAAATTAATGCAACAATTTAATGAAAATAAAATTTATTTAATTCCCGAAAAAAAGATTTTAAAATCAATAAAATATCCCACATCTTTAAATATGAGCTATCTGGGTGCATTATCTAGAATTGTTAATTCTATAAATGAGGACGCTATTATAAAAATAATAAAATCTGAGAGTAAAAGTAAATATTTAGAAGACAATTTATTAGCTTTTAAATTAGGAATACGTGAAGTATTTAAAATATAAAAGTAAAATGATATTTAAAAAATAATTATTATGTTTATCGTTTCATACCCGATACAACGCATCCATTTTTATTAAGATTGTGTTCGAAGTTTAAGTTAGCTAAATCTTTAAGATATACTTTAAAAAGAGATCTACAATATGTTATACAATATAATTCTGGTTCTGCTTCGCTTTTAAATTTTTTAAATAATTTTGTTAATTCTTTCTTTAAAGGACATTCTTTAATTGTAACCTTTAGTCCTTCTGGTAATTCTTCCATATCTACATGCGATAATGGTAATAAATACTGCAAATTTTCAATTACATTTTTCATAAGCATATTTGCTAATTGTTTTTGAGATATTACATTTATAGATTTTACAAGAGATTTTTTTAAGAATCCTACTCTATAGTTAGAACTCCACTCAGCCATTTTTTTACCGAATTCTAAAACTTCATCTTTTCCATATTTCTCATATAAATATTTAATTATAATCGTATAATTTAGTAATAGACTTTCTT
>SUPR01000133.1 GCA_005191425.1 Candidatus Helarchaeota ASGARD archaeon Hel_GB_B | reverse complement strand
TGCCTTAAGGAATATGAATCCTTCGCCTTGAGATTAACTTTTAGTCATTATTTTGGTAAGCAAAAAACCGTCTTATAGATTATGGCTCAATCTTGACAATACATATAACGGCAATTAAGAGACAAATTTTTCTGTAGAAAGTTTTCCCAGGTTTGGCTTGGCTAAACTTCCCATAACTACAATATATTAAGTGAAATTGGAGATTTGTTTGTGTATTTCAGTAATTTTTATAAAGTATATCAATTAATTTAATAATGAAGGAGATTACTATATTATCCGTGCTGAAAAGAATTATATAAAAATCAACAAATTTATTCGAATATAGAATAACGAAAATAACATCAAAAATAACATCCAACTCGGTACCGATTATTGATAGTGAATTTGGAGAAATCTATAAGAAATACAAAAATTATAACATGACTTCCAAAGAAAGAATTTATAATTTTTATAAAGCAGTTGAATATATAGTTAATTTTAAAAAAATATGGTGATTTTGTTGAATGTAGAGTGTGGAAAGGTGGTAGTATGATGTTAATTGCTCTCAATCTCCTTGAAATAAACGAAACAAATCAAAAAACATATCTTTATGATACATTTGAGGGAATGTCTAAACATACAGAAGATAGTTATAGGATATCAAATAAAAAAATATATGCTGTTGATAAATGGAAGAAAGAAAAAAGGGGAATTTTTCTAAATAGTGATTTTCGCCATTACCCGAAGTTATAAAAAATATGTACACAACAAGATATCCTAAAGACGAGATTGTATTTGTTAAAGGCAAAATTGAAGATACAATTCCAAAGACTATGCCTTCAATTGTCCCCACATGCGTGGTGGTGTATTCTCTAAGAGATTCAAAAAGTGAGAAAACAGCTAAGATATGGCTAGATGGTTGGCTTGTCTATTACAATTTCTTGAGATCTCATTTAATCTTAAAAGGCAAAACACCAGCTGAAGCTTGTGGAATTGATTTGAAATTAGAAAATGGTTGGAAAAATTTGATAAGAGGGGCTACTTATTATCAAACTAAGTTAACAAGGTTTGTTTTCAATGAAGCTGAGATGAAAACTCAATAAATTTTTATTTTCTTATCTTACCAACAATAAATTAATAGAATCGCAATTTTATTATTTCAAAAATTAATCAGTGGGTGTCCCGCAGTTAGGACAGAATTTATCGTCTGGGTCTAGTTTTGTTCCGCACATTACACAGAATTTTGGGGGCGTATCTTTTATAGGAAGTGGTCCAGATTCTGTCATCTTATCTGGAGAAGTTGGTTGAGGTCCAATATGGTCTACATTTATGAGTTTATCTTCTTCTTTATGGTCTATCAATGATTCATTAATAGGTGTTACAGCTAATTTTTGCAATGCTGCTGTTTCAAAATAACCAATGATATTAAAAATAACGCCAACAATAATAGTTATGATGAAGATTTCCAATATCCACATTAGAGCGCCTCGTTTAAGATTTCTTGCGCCTGAAGCTGCGTCAAGGGCGATTTTTTGGGGAAAATCATTAAGGTGGTTTGAGAAGAAAATTTCAAGGGATTTATATCCGATATAAGTTAAAATATAACTAATCCAGACCAATAATATACCCGAGGACCAAAAAATAACAACGAGGATGGTCCTAGGAGGGAGGGAGGGGATATGTCTAGTTAAATAGTCAATTAAGTAGCTAAAAGCCATTGGGTTGACCAATTGAGAGACCAAGATAATGACATTTCCGATAATGGAGATAATGATTGCGGAAATGATTTTTGAATAGAATGCGGACAGTTTCAATTCATTTAGGATTTTATTGGCGGAATTGATATCAGCCAGTGCGATTAATAATAAAATGAAATTAGTTAAAGCTAATAAATGATTGATTAAAGAAAAAATTGGTGTAAAATAGTGAAAAAAGATGTCTAGAAAAGACGAAAAGATTTGAAAAATATAAAGAATTCCAATCCACATGTAAAGAGTTCCAAATGAAATAAATTTGGAATTAACAAATTGGACATTATTTTTGTTATTAGAAACCAAGATTAACACCTTATAAGATGGGGGAAATAGTAAGAATAAATATGTATAATTTTAAATAAGTCATTTAATAATATATAGGTTAAGTTTTTATAAATTTTTTTTAACAATAAATTTGAGAATTTTTTAATAGGTAGTTTTATAGAGAGGTAAAGTAGAGAGGTAAAGTATAAAATCATGGGTAAAGAGCGTAATAAAGATGAGGGATCTATGTTTAATTTTTTAAAAATATTCACAGGTTATTATTGCTTGTGGAATTTTAATTTTTATGATAAAAGCAGAGGATATATAAAATAAAGAGGGGCAGGGAAGACCGAATTTATTGATGGATAAATAAATTTTAAGAAGAGATGAGTAATTTCGAATTTGAGAAAAATTTCGATAGAAAAAAATAATTAAAGTCAAATTTCAGAATTATTTTCAAGAAAAAATAGTAGCAATTTTGAGTAAGAAGAGGAGATAGGTAAATAGGGGGTTAATTTTTGAGATGATAATTAAAATGGTATTTAAGTTTAAGATAGTCAATGTAATTAATTTATTTTTATATAAGTTATTTGAAAAGAGATTAGTAAAATTTGGCGGATAAATAAGTGGGCGTGGAAATGCAAAAAAATCAAGGTATTAGATAAAAAAAAATAAAATTATTGAATTTTCAAGTATTTAGGTTTAAATTTGTTAATTAAGTAGAACAGGGCAATTAGAGTCAATGAAAAAATGCTTAAATATACATTAAAGCCAGGTATTGTCGGAGTAGATGATAGGTGGGCTTGAGTTTTCGATTCATTATATATAATTTTTAGAAAATAGATGTCGAGGTTTCCAGTTATGTTAGATTCATAAGTTAAGTAGATGTTATTATCGGGGCCTATAACGAATTGTGGCATCGAGTCATAAACATTATTTTTTGTTATATTAAAATAATTAAAGGAGCCGTTGATATTAGTGATATAATAAATTTCATTATCGGAGTCATGGAGAGAATCGTACCAAAATCCATGTATTATTGAATTTGAATCGGTATCAGCATAAATTCTAGCGTAAGGACTAGTCTGCCAAGTAAAGGTAAAGTCTTCACAGGTAGGAGTTCCGTTAATATCTGTGAAATAAGTTAGGTGGCTAGGTATAGACATATTAATATAAAATATGTGATAATTTCCGGAGTAGTCCAAGGCGACTTCAGGCATCATTTCAAGGTAAGACATTCCCGGGGTTCTGGTTATATTATAAGGAGTGCTCCAGCTTAAACCAGGTAGTTTATAACTTACCATAATTTCAGCGCCAGCTACTCCAGCGTACCATAGCCAGGTAGTGAAGATAATACCATTATTATAATCAATTCTTGGGCATTCATTGTATTTTGAGCTATGGATAGAGACATTTTCATAAGGACTAATATGTCCGTTATGGATATTAAAATAAAATATTTCGTCAGTTCCAGTAATGCTAGAATCGTCTACTACTATGTGAATATAGTCATTGGGGTCAATAACTGCATCGAAATTGCCGTAATCTGCTTTAATTCCATTTATTTGAGTTATGTTAATATGTTTTACGAAGTTGCCACCTGAATTATTTATGTACCATAGTGTCCGGCCAACTCCTACACAAATAGCATAAATAATATGAACAACATCATGAGAATCAATAAAAATCTTAGGTTTTTCGTATTCAAATCCGGCACCGGATGCAATTGACATTAATGAGTAATTTGTTATCGAATTAGCATAATAAATAATGTAGTTATCTTTGTCATAAAATGTAATGTGAACATTACCATTATGGTCTAGTGCAATACTGGGCATTACATCATCGAATAAACTTATCGATGAAATATCTATTGGTTGCGTAATCCTGAAAGTATTGTTAGAATTGCTAGAATCAGCAATATTAATTGATTGATTGACGGCAAATATCAGATTATTTTTAGGTAACATCAATGGGAGAACAAAAACAAATATTAATCCAAAAATTAAAAATCTTTTAGCCATCTTTAATTCACTCACCATTTTTGGAAAATGTCTAAATGAACATTGGAATTTTTCAGATTATAATTTAAATATTTTTCTTAAAATTATGTATCATTTTCGAGAAATTTCATCGTATTCTTTTAATTATAATAATTACTAGGAATTCATTCAGCAGATAAGTCAGGATATTTCGCGGCAATATGATGCTTATCTAATTTCTAATAAGTACCATAAACTTTTTCAACATTTATCGATAATTTTTTCTGAATTTCGTTCAATGACCCCAATAATAAGCATCTATAAGATCTATATCCAGCGATATGAAGGATTACCTTTAAAATTTATTCTTCAAATTGATAATTTAAAAGATAAGAGCATTCAAATATTTTTTTCTTTTAAATTTTTCTCTCAGATTGATATTTTCTTTTAGATTTATCAAGTCATCTTAAAAATATTTATTTAATTTTAAAATGAAATATATAAATTATAAGACTTTGATTTTCCGATATTATATCTTCATAAAAAATCACTTTATAGATTTTTTAACTTCGTAATATTTCTTTAAATAGTATATTATTATTTTATATTAATTAAGAGTTTAAAAAATAAGCCCATACATAGAGGGTTGTAATAGAGACTTCAAACTAATTAATAAGATCATTCTTGACTTTCTGCAAAAAGCGATTCGATTATTTTTTCGTTAGTAATTTTAAAAATTTCAATGAGTTTATTTGGGGGTAATTTTTTTAATTGAGCCTGAGCCCTTAAAATTTGATTGTTTATAAACGAGTTTAAGAGTTTTCGACTTTTTTCAGGGTTTTGTTTGAATTTTTCAGCCCAAAATTGGACGAAATCCATTTCTTTTTTCATTTCATCACAATCTAAATTTATGGATCATTTTTTTAATTTTTTCAATTTCTTTTTCGTCTAAATCATCTGAATATACAATTCTTAAGTGCTTCGCATCGTCAAGGTCTTTTGGTGATTTTAATAATTCTTCTTTAAATGCTATATTTGCCTCAATACTACTAAAAAATATATCAATCTCGGTAAAAGGGATTTTTTTTCTAGTTAATATTTGATATTCATCTAATTTATCCTTTGCGAATTTTAATTCAATATTTGGAATGAAATTTCCATTTTTAATATATCGTACCGGTAAATTTTCCTTTAAATAACGACTGAAAATTTCAATGGGATCTGAAGATTGGAGACACTGAAATTGGTTTTGCACAAGTTCTTTGTGTAATTTTATAAAAGTATTTAAATCAATTGGCTTAATAATTATATCGATATCTTCCGTGGCCCTACTCCTACCACTCATGATAACTAAAAATCCCGAAACGACAATATATTTCGTATATTTTTGAATAATTTTACAAAAGCTCCTACATAAATCTCCTAAATAATCAAATTTATAAACCAAGGAATTAACTCCAGTTTTTTATGAAATATTATTTGTTACATATACAATCTTTTTCCGTATATTTTAATTGCTTTTTAATTTTTTACTTAACTTAACTTTACAGTATATTTTTTTAATTTTTGAAAAAATATGACTTAAATCATATAATCATTTAAATAAAGTTTTGAGAAAAATTGTGTCCATATATTTATTACATATCACATCTGTTTTATTTAAAAATATTAGACAATATTTTGTCAGATTTTTATCCTTATATTTATATACACAGTCCATAATTATCTTTAATGCATTATATTGTCTTTTCTCTAAGTATATTTTATAGCCATCATTTAATAATATTGAATTTAAATTATCCAGTAATATTAGACTAAGTTAATTAGCCATTGAAAAATTATTTCAGTCCAAAAGTTCAATAATAAAAAATATTAAGAAGAACCGATTAAATTGATATATTAAATGATAAACTTTTTCAAAAATAAAATTGGTGATTTTTTTGGAAGGAAAGAGATTAAAAGGAAGGATTGCTTTAGTTACTGGGGCGGGTAGTGGGATTGGTAGGGCAATTAGTCTCAGATTTGCATCTGAAGGTGCGTCACTTGTTATTTGTGATATCAATTCAGATACTATTGAAGAGACGAAAAGTATGATCATTAAAAAGTACCCGGATATCTCAGTAATTACAAGCACCACAGATATTAGTAATGAAGGTCAGATCAAAGATTTGGTAGATTTGACTTATAAGAGCTATGAACACTTAAATATCCTTGTGAATAATGCGGGAATTTCAGGGCCTGAAGGGGCATTAATTAAAGTTTCAAGTAAAGATTGGGATACAGTTATTAATACTAATTTAAAGGGTACATGGATGATGTGTAAATATTTTGCTCAAAAGATGAGACGTCAAAAGGAACTGAAACCATTACGTGGTAAAATTATCAATATAGCTTCAATTGCAGGTAAAGTTGGGCATAAATTAATAGGAGCTTATTCAATTAGCAAATTCGGGATCGTTGGACTGACACAATGTTTAGCAATTGAATTAGCACCAAATATAACGGTCAATGCCATCTGTCCCGGGATGATTAAGACCAATATTTATAAAATGAACGAAGAGTTAATGCAGGTAGCACTTGATGAATATGGATTTAATATTAAATTAAAAAGATGGGGTTCTCCAGATGATGTCGCAAATGTGGCATTCTTTTTAGCTTCTGATGATTCTAATTATATGACAGGGCAGTCGCTAACCATCTCTGGTGGGATGATATTTCATTAATTTTGATATCATATTTTTTTACAATATATTTACAATCTTTAATACAAACAAATATTTAGGGTATATATTACAATAATACAAATTAATATGACCGCCCACATCCATATAGGACCAAACATTCTTGTTTTCGTTTGATACTCTTTATATTTGTCTGGGAATTTTAATCCGATATCATAAATCTCCTCAAATTTTGCTTGTAAGAAATTTGCTAAAAATATTAACGGAAAAACAAGAAGTCCATCAAAATTTCGGGCGCTTAAAACGAAAAAAATAGAAATTAATATTATACCAGTATAAATAGGGTGCCTAAAATATTTGTATAGCCCACTTGTAATCAATCCTTCTTCTGGTTCTTCCGCACCAATTGATTTTCTTCTTATTAAAGATTTTATAATTAAATAACACGCCACAATAAACAAAATACAACCGATTATTTGCAGCCCAATTTCGACTAAAATTCCTTCAAAGATCACCTGTCTTGGTATTATTAAATAATCAGAAGGTAAACCAACTGGGACATAACAAAATAAATTGTATAGGATTACAAATATTAAGTTTAAAATTCTATGTTCTAATAATTCCTTATATTTAGCCCTATTTTTTAATAAATATCCAGAAATAATCACTAAAGAAAAAAGTCCTGCAATAAATAGAAACCGGAGCAACCATAGAATAGAAATATAAATATTTAGCACCTTCTAACATTATTTCTATCAATTTAAATTTTAAACCATATTTGTTCATCATTTCTAAAGTTCAATTTTTTCATAATTAACTTAAATTTATTTATATTCTTTTTTTTTCAAAAATTTAAATTTGTGATAAAAAAAGATTTCTATTGGAAATGAATTTTCCCTAAAAA
>SUPR01000132.1 GCA_005191425.1 Candidatus Helarchaeota ASGARD archaeon Hel_GB_B | reverse complement strand
ATTGGCTGATTTTATAGAGGAAATTGTCAATTTGCACGAAGAATCTGTCCTAAACATTTTAAAAGAACGTTTGAAAAATAATGAAAATCCGATGGAAATAATGCAAGAAGTTAGAGTGGCAATGAAAAAAGTTGGTGATTTATTTGCAAAAAGCGAGTATTTTTTACCAGATTTAATAATGTCTGGAGAAATTTTACGAGAAATATTTGAAATACTAGGTCCAAAACTAAAAGGGACTGAAGCAGAAAAAAAGAATGGAAAAATATTACTAGGTACCGTTAAAGATGACATCCATGATATTGGAAAAAATATTGTAAGATTTTTACTTGAAACTAATGGTTATGAAGTTTTAGATTTAGGAGTAGATGTTCCTGCTAGCGTTTTTATTGAAAAAATAAAGAAATTTAAACCAAATATCTTGGCATTAAGTGGTTTTCTGACAATTTCATTTGATTCCATGAAAAATATAATTAAGGAAATTAATAAATCAGGATTACGAAATAGCATAAAAATAATGATTGGAGGAGGTACTATTGATAATAGTATAGTGGATTATGTCGGAGCCGATGCATATGGTGATACTGCAATGGATGCAGTAAAATTAGCTGATAAATGGATGAATTGATAAAAATGTCTGAAAAAAGTCCAAGAAAATTATATAAAGAAAGAAATAAAAGAGTTATGGACGCCATTTCATTAAAAGAGCCAGATAGAGTTCCTATCACACCAATGAGCACTTTTTATCCCACAGAACAGAAGGGAATATCAAAAAAGGATGGACTTTATAATCCTAAACTTACTGTACAGGCTGCTATTGAAGTATTCTCGCAATACAATTGGGATCAAGTCCCGCCTATTATAGTATATTATCCAGCCAAATATTTTGATATTGTAGGTGCTAATTTCTTCAAGTATCCCGGAGCAGAGCGAGATGAAATACGATTGAATGACCACCAACCATATCAATTTGTAGAAGGAGAACATATGAAAGCAAATGAATATGAAGAATTTTTTGAAGACCCAACTGGATTTACAGTTAGAAAAATATTGCCAAGACATTATAAATATCTTAAAGGGTTCAGTAATTTTCCAACAATAATAAATTTAGTAAGTGGATATATGTCTATGCTTAGTTTACCTTTTTTTCTGATGCTACCTGAAACTAAAAAAATGCTTGAAACACTTCAAAAAAGTGTTGATTATTTTATTAATTGGTTTTCAGAAATTAATGTATATGAAAGTAAGATGAAAAAATTAGGTTATCCAATACAATTTATGAGTATTGCACAAGCACCATTTGATATTGTTAGTGAATTTTTGAGGGGAATGCAAGGGTCAATGCTTGATATGTACCGAAAACCCGAAGAATTAAAAAAGATGGTAGAATTATTAACTGATACTACAGTTGAAGCTACAATTAATATGAACGCAATGACTCCTTCGTATAAAATTATTTTCATGCCGTTACATAGGGGAGCTGAAGGGTTTATGAGTAATAAGCAATTTGAGGAATTCTATTGGCCAACATTAACTAAAGTAATGGAAGGTTTGATTAAGCATAATTTAATTCCAATGCCATTTTTTGAAGGAAAATATGCTGCAAGATTCCCTTATTTAACAGAGTTTGCAAAAAAACATAAAGGAAAAGTTATTTATTGGTTTGATAGATCGGATATATTTAAAGGAAAAGAAGAATTTGGTGAATATGCCTGTATTAGGGGAAATGTCCCCGGTTCTTTACTTGTTACTGGTACACCCAAACAAGTAAAAGAATATGTTAAAAAATGTATTGAAAAGTGTGCTGAAGGCGGGGGATATATTGTTGATGGCGGAGTTTCGGGAATTCCGGATGAAGCAAAAGCAGAAAATGTAAAAGCAATGACTGATGCAGTATTTGAATATGGTATTTATAAATAACTATTTGTTTTATCAATGTTTTCAAATTTGAAAGTAATCTAATACACAAGATTTCAAAATCTTTTTTATTTTTTAATTCAATTTTAAATAAATATAAAATTTTAAATATATATTATTATTATCTCTCAGAAATTTTATATATCATAATTAAATTCATCTTTTTATCAAGTATAAATAAATATCTTGTAATTTCTTTAATCTGAATTTCAATAAAAACTCTAATAATATATTGTAAAAAATTAAAAAAGTGGGTTTGTAAGTGAATTTCTTTATTTCTTACAGTCTTTAAAAATAATTGAAAATGTGAGAGATTTTTAGAATAAATTTAAAAATTTATATTTTCTAATTTTTAGTAAATGCTTGATTTAGAAATTCTGTTTTTGTGCATGATTATAGCTATAGGAATTGGCTTTTTAGCATCTTTATTTGGGATAGGTGGTGGATTTTTATTATATCCAACAATGATTTTTATTGCGGGGATGGATGTTCATTCTACAGTTGGAACTATTCCATTTGTCATAATATTTATGGCATTGTCTTCATCTATAGCATATGCTAAACAAAAACGAATAGATTATTTAATTACAGGGATTTTAGTTGGGACTTCAATGATCGGAGCGATACTTGGAGCTTATACCTCTGTTCAGCTACCAGGTCAAATTTTAGTAATTTTATTTGGAATTGTTGAGATGATTTTAGCTACAATTTTAGCTATCACTAAGACTCCTCAAGAAAAATTAACGTTAAATAAAGACAATCCAAATAACCAAATTATTCCTGATAAATCTCCAAAATGGTATATAATTTCGCGACACAAAATTGATACTAAAAAAAACGAGTATTACTATAATGCAAATATCTTATTTTCATTACCAATAAGTTTTGTAGCTGGATTCCTATCGAGTTTGCTTGGAATTGGTGGTGGATCATTATATATTCAGATATATGTATTTTTATGTGGAATGTCAATTCATATGGCAATTGCATGCTCGATTTTTTCGATATTTTTAACTACGATTTCAAGTGCTATTACTTTTATTTGGCTAAATCAAGTCAATTTTATTATTGGATTTTCTATAATTATCGGTATGATTATTGGAGCTCAAATAGGAGCTTTTGTAGCTCATAAAATTAAATCCAAATTATTAAAACCGATGGCTGCAATAATAATTATTATTATCGCTATTCAGATGATTATTTTTGCTATTATCGGAAAACCGTCATAATAAAAAAATAAAGGTGAATATTAATTGAATTTTGATTATAGGCTATTAAGAGTCGACCTTACCACTGAAAAAACTAAAATTGAAGAAATTTCCATTGATTTACTAAAAGAATATATTGGTGGCAAAGGTTTAGGTTCAAAACTTTTGCTTGATGAATTAGAACCTGGAATTGACCCACTTGGACCAAAAAATAAAATAATTTTTGTTTCAGGTCCACTGACCGGTACCGTATTTCCGACCAGTAATCGTTATGGAATTATATATAAAAGTCCTTTAACTGGGGCTTTTGCAGAGAGCTACTCTGGTGGGGGTGCAGTGCAAAAAATGCGAGCAGCTGGGTATTTCACAATTATAATTGAAGGAATTTCTAAACGCCCTATTTATTTATTTATTACAGAATCATCAGTAGAATTTCGAGATGCATCACATTTATGGGGAAAAGATACACTTGAAACATATGATTTACTAGGAATTAAGAGTAAAAAGGATATCGATGTATTAGTTATAGGCCCAGCTGGCGAAAATAAAGTAAAATTCGCTAATATTCAAAATAATAAACACCATTCTGCAGGAAGATGTGGTCCTGGTGCTGTAATGGGATCTAAAAAACTTAAAGCAATAATTTTTTCAGGTACAAAAAGACCTGCATTAAATAAAAACCTTGAATTTAGAAAATTAGTTAAGAAAGTTATTAATAAAATTCATGATAGAGAAGATCTTTATGGAAGTAATGGCATTTATAGAAAATTAGGTACTCCATCAATCGTTGAGTGGACAAATGAATTAGGATGCTTTCCTACCAGATATTTTACTGCAGGATACTCTGAATATAGTAAAAATTTTGATGCATATGCTATAATCAACCAAATTCTTAAAAAACGAACTGGATGTTGGAATTGCCCATTTACTTGTAGTAAATATGTAGAAGTTGAAGAGGGACCATTCAAATGTAATTTAGAAGGCCCAGAATATGAAACAATTGCTGTTTTTGGTGGTATCTGTGATATTCGAGATATTAAAGCTATCGCTAAATTAAATGAATATTGTGATAGAATGGGAATTGATACGATAACAGCTGGAAATTTATGTGGACTTGCTATTGAAGCAAAACATCTTGGTATTCTTCCGAATAATAATAAATTTAAATTAGATTATAATAAACCATTAGAACTTTTAAAATTTTTAAATGATATAGTTTATAGAAAAGGAATTGGAAATGATTTTGCTGAAGGAATAAAATATATTTCAAAAAAGTACCATTTAGAGGATATCGCAATGCATGTAAAAGGACTAGAATTTCCTGGCTATGATCCAAGAGCTTTCCGAGGGTTTGCAATTAGTTATGGCGTATCGCCTGAAGGAGCTACGCACCTACGCTCTACATTTCATAATATTGAACGTAATTTACCGGATTATCTAAGTTATGAAAATAAAGTTGCCCCGATGATTGAACAAGAAGATAAAATGGCATTAATTGATTCATTGATTGTTTGCAAATTTATTAGGGATATCCTTGATTGGGATTTATTTGCCGAAATTTATAATGTCATTTTTAATGCTAAAATTAATAAAGATAAAATCAGAAATATTGCATCAGAAATAATCACATTAAGTAGAAAATTCAATATTAGAGAAGGATTCTCAAGAAAAGATGATTATATGCCTTCAAGAGTCTATAAAGAATCTATTACGACAAAATATGGTAAGAAATTAAATTTAGACTATGATAAATATGATAAAATGTTAGATGAATATTATTCTCTTCGGGGCTGGACGAAAGAGGGAATCCCGAAGGAATAATAAAAATGTCCTAATTTATTTACCCTTCCAAAAGAAACTATTTTTCTTTATTTCATTTAAATATTCTTCGATTTCAATTTGTTTGCGATCATTAGACCACTTGTAATGTTCTGCCATTAATTCAGCCACCTTTTTTGCAACATCAGCTTGAAATTTAGGATGGACTAACATCCATACCTCTGATCTACGATAAAGAACATCAATCAATTTTGGTGCAAATTCATGTTTTATAATGTAAAGAAATTCTCCAAGAATAAATGGTCTATCATTTATAATGCGTTCTTTTAGTTTTTCATTATCTTCAATTAACTTCATAATTTCATTTATCCCTTTTCCATATTCTTGATAAAGATGATCTAATATGTCTTCGTCCAGTTTATACTTCGATTTGTTTTTCTTCCATTCATCTCTAGAGTAGCTAATTAAATATGTCCTTTTTGTAAGATCTTTTTCAAATTTTAAAGCTAATGAATTAGAACTAATTAATTTTTGGACTAAATCTTCACCCATTTTCCTGAAAATTGTTAATTTTCCACCTGAAATAGTTATTAAACCATTCGGAGATTCTAAAATCATATGTTTTCTTGAAACTTCACTTTCAGATTTCCCTTCTTCTCTTATTAATGGTCTTAACCCAGCATATGATGAAATAATATACTCATTATCGAGTTTTGATTTTGGAAAATAATATTTAACTGATCTTGTCATATAATCTGAATCTTCCTGACTGCAATATACTGCATCAAAAGGACCTTCATAATCTGTATCAGTAGTCCCTATTAAAACAAATTTACCTCTAGGGATACAGAAAAAATGTCGCCCATCATCAATACTTCGAATTATAACCGCATTATTACATCCAATACTCTCTTCAGGAACTACAATATGTACTCCTTTAGTAGGTCTAATCAATTTTATATCTCTATTTTTTAGAAAGTTATCTACCCATATACCAGTTGCATTTACTACTTTCTTAGTATCAATTATAAACTTATCATCATTCAATTTATCATGAACTTTTAACCCAACAATTTTATTTTCTTTTTCGATAAAATCTTCTACATCAACATAATTTATAGCATATCCACCATAATATACTCCTTCTTTAATTGTTTCTAATGTTAATCTCGCATCATTAATATTTGTATCATAATAAATTCCTCCACCTTTTCCCCTAGTAGTATCAAAATTAAGGTTGGGTTCTAATTCCATTAACTCTTCTTGTGAAACCCATCTATATGGTTTATAATTCTTATTTTCAGCAAGTTTGTCATAAATACTTAAACCCATCTTTATCGTACTTTTAGATTCAAATTTTTTAAATGCACAAAATAAAAATGATCTGGGACGAACTAAATTCTGAAAACCATTCCTAAGCCAATCTCGTTCATTTTCAGACTCTTTAACTAGATCAAATTCTCCTTGTGCTAAATATCTTATACCTCCATGTGCTAATTTTGTTGATCTATTTGAAGTACCAAATGCAAAATCATTACTTTCTATTAATGCTACTTTTAAATTCTTATTTTGGACAGAATTTCGTATCATAATATCCCTAAAAATCCCTGCCCCTGTTATTCCACCACCAATAATTATTATATCAAATTTTTCTTCCTTCAATTTCTTTACATATCTAATTCGCTCTTTTGCATCCCATTTTATATTTTCAATTTTTTCATTCATCTTATATATACCTCACAAACATCACTTTAATTTAAATATCATGTTAGAAATTAATCAAATATAGCAACCTTTTATAATTTTGATCAATCTGATTATTCTATTTTTAATTGTATTTCATATTTTATTTATAATTTATGAGTTTATTTAATTTCCCATACTAATTTTTTGGGAAATTGATATAGAAAATATTTACTTTTACCTTTTAGATATAAAACTTAATTCTTCAATTTTTTTAAGAATATTTATTTGTTTTTTATGAATCTTAAAAAAATTACAGTTTTTTAACCTTTAATAAGATATATTTAAAGATTTTTATATTTCTGATTAATTTAATAGTAAATATATGGATATTTGAAGATATTCTAATCTCAAATTATCAGTAGATAATATAAATTTCGTTTTTTTATGACATAAAGTTGTGTTAATAAATCTTTTTTAAAAATTTAATAATGTATGAATTTTTATTCCAGAAATAATTTAGAAATGGTCGAATGCTAAATGGAGATAGAAAAAAAGTTAAATGATATTTATTCAAATTCTCAAAAATTATTTGTAATTACCTTTAAAAAAAATTATCCAAATTCAGAATTTCTATTGAAATTATTGGAGCATATAAATATTTTTAACCCCGTATTTTTTATTAAAAAGGCTACCGATTTACAATTAATGGAGATATTAGAAAAATTAGATTTTATAAATAATTACAAGTCAATAATCCCTTTTTTTTATATCGAATTAAATGGAACAGAACTTAAAAATTTCAATGATTGGGTCAAAAGAAAAAATTATTTTGATTATATGCGGTTTTTCCCAGTAATTTTAATTGAAGATACTATTAGTTTAGAAGATATTTTGAATTTAATTAAAATTTATAACATTTATAATGTAAGTTTTAATCTTTCAAGATTAACTTATTTGGAAATTTATAATATGTTAGATATCTTACAAAATTCGAG
>SUPR01000131.1 GCA_005191425.1 Candidatus Helarchaeota ASGARD archaeon Hel_GB_B | reverse complement strand
CTACTTTTGCACCTTCTTTAGCAAATAAAAACGCCGTTGCTTTTCCAATTCCTGCTCCAGCTCCAGTTATAATAGCAACTTTATCCTTTAACTTCATAATTTTACCTCATTTTATACCTAAAATTTTTCTAGCTTCTGATGGTTTGGCAATTTCTCTACCCATTTCCTTTGAAATTCTAACCATTCTTGATACTAATTCGGATGTGTCTTTTGCAGGGACATTTTCTTGGATAAAAGGATAATCTTCAGTTCCTACTCTTACATTTCCACCTAATGCAATTGCTAATGTAGCTATTGTTGTCTGTTCTTTCCCCATAATACTTACAGTATGTTTGCAATTTATCGGCATGAATTTTAAACGATGTAGATATTCTTCAGGGACTGGAGGACTCCAAGTACCACCGGGCCAATTAAAAAAGAAAGTTAAAACATGTGGAGGTTCTATTAATTTTTTCTCAATGAGATATTTTAAATTCCAAAATGAACCAGTATGCCAAACTTCCCATTCTGGTTTAATTTTATATTTTTTGCACATGGCACAATATTGTTCTAATTCCTCAAGAGAATGTATTTGATTAACATGCAACTGAGTAAAATGTTCATCATGGTGGTTTAAAATTATGGAAATCATGTCAGGTTTCGCTTCAAATGTTGCAGAACGTTCACTTAAAGGATAGCTAGACATCCCAGCTTGAATAATTATATCACACTGCTCTCTAATTTTATTAACGGTTTCTGCTTCTTTACTAAGAGGGAGATGAATATGCGCTATACTTGCCCCTGCTTTATATGATTTTATAACATCTTCAACAAGTTCGTCCACATTTTCTGGATTTGGCCAGTTTTTCACATCAGGATAGATCCATGAATTTGCATTAGTTGCAGTAATTATTAATTTTTCCTTCAATTTTTAATTCACTTTTACTTCTTTATAATTCTAAATTACTTATTTAAAAAATAGAAAAATCATTATTAAAATTAATACCCCAAACAAAATATTTGCCATTAAAAACATCCAATTAAATTTAATTTGGTTCTTAATTTTATTTTCCTTTGATTTATTATTGTAATCTAGATTAAAATTAATTGATAAAATCGAAGTGGCAATTGCTGCAGATAAAATTTTGTTTTCAGTCCGTTTACAAGCTTTACTTGCAAATTTAAAGAAATGCAAGGCTTTTTTGATATCATTTAATTCTTGATATATTTTTCCTATATTAAAAAATAATTCAGATTTAAGATAATATTTCTTTAAAGAGTCATTTTTTGACTTTATTCTCAGCTTTTTTATTGATCTTAAAGATTTCTGAAAATAATCTAAAGCTTTTTCGGGATTTGTTTTACTAATTTTTATTCCCATTTCTTTTAGGATTTTAGATTTATTATAAGAATCAAACATATCTTTAGATATTTGATATTCTTCAGAATAATCCCGAACTACATTATTATTTTCCATATTTTTCCACTTACAAAATGAATCAATTATCAAATTTATCTTTAATTTAAATATGTTAGTAATTATTTTTTTATTAATCAATCCTATTTATAATAAATTTTTGTGAAATTAATTAAGTAAATATTTGTTTTTAATTTAAATTTAAAGAAAATTGGAAATTAATTATAATTTTGTGGTAAAAATGGATTTTTCAATTACTGAAAAACAGAAAATGATCAGGAGAATAACCAGAGAATTTGTCGAAGAATATATAGCACCTATTGCGGAAGAGAGTGATAAAAAGCAAGAACTTAACCAGAAAGTTTTTGAATTAATGAAGAAAATGAACTATTTTGGTATTTGCATTCCAAAAAAATACGGAGGAGCAGGATTACAAAATGACACAGTTAGTTTTGCAATAATAATAGAGGAAATTGGGAGAATTGATGCTTCTTGGGCAATTACAGTCGGAGTACATTGTAGTGTTGTTGCATATCCTCTTTGGATTTTTGGTAATGAATATCAGCGTCAAAAGTTTTTATATCCATTAGCCACTGGTGAGCGGTTAGGTGCTTTTGCTTTAACAGAAGCGAATGCAGGGTCTGATGCAGCTGGTATAGAAACGAATGCATATCTTGATGGTGATGAATGGGTGTTAAATGGAAGTAAGATTTTTGCTACAAATGGTGGTATAGCTAAAACTTTATTAGTTGCAGCCAGAACAGGTGAGAAAGGCAAACACCCAAGTTTTACCGTATTTATAGTTGATACAGATACACCAGGGTTCTCCGTAGGGGTAAAAGAAGATAAGTTAGGGGTTAGAGCTTCAAATACTTCAGAACTTGTGTTCCAAGATGTTAGAGTACCCAAAGAAAACATTTTAGGCGGTATTGGTAATGGATTTAAAATCGTATTGAAAATTTTGGATTTTGGAAGAATAATAATCGCTGCTCAATGTGTTGGGCTTGCACAAGCGTGTTTAGAAGCATCTATAAGATATGCTAATGAAAGAGAACAATTTGGTAGAAAAATAGCTCAATTTCAAGGAGTTCAGTGGAAAATTGCCGATATGGGTTGCACTATTGAGTCTGCTAGACTTCTTACCTATAAATCAGCTTATCTTTGCGATCAAGGATTAGATTATGGCTTGGAATCGTCTATGGCTAAATTAATGGCAAGTGAAGCTGCCATGAAAGCCGCTCATATGGCAGTTCAAGTGCATGGTGGTTATGGTCTAATGAAGGCATACCAAGTAGAACGTTATTTTAGAGATGCTAAGATGGCCGAAATATCTTAACATTAGTTATTATATGGCTAAAATCTATGAGGGCACCTCTGAAATACAAAGAATGGTGATAGCAAGGAGATTATTAAAAGACATACATTGATAAAAGAACTGTAAATAAATTAGAACATACTAATTAATTTTTTTATATTCTTTTTTATTATATAAATAAAAGATTTTGATTGGATATGAATTTTGGTAAAAATTCGTTATTCGTTTATATTTTTTTCTGATAATATTTTATCTTAATAATTTTTAGAAAAAAATTTTTATTGGAAAATAATTTCAACAAAATTAGTTAAGCGTTTATATTTAAATTATTGATGAAAAAATATTATTTAGGTTTTTTAAGGTTTGAGCACAAAAAATTGGCTTAATTTAGGACATAAAAAGTTTAAAATAAAAATTATATATTTTTGATATATATAATGAATTTTGTATTTAAACCAATAAATATTAATAATTTAAGGATAATAAACAATCTTTAAAAATTAATTTGAATAAAAGGAAATTCTAATGAAAATTTTTGTTTGTATTAAGCAGGTACCGGCAATTTCTGAGGTGAAGATTGATAGGAAAACAGGGACATTAGTCAGGGAAGGGGTTCCCGGAATGATAAATCCTATGGACAAGAATGCGCTTGAATTGGCATTATCAATCAAAGAAAATACTGGTGCAGATGTAATTGCGTTAAGTATGGGTCCACCTCAAGCTGAAGAAATATTAAGGGAATCGCTAGCTATGGGAATCGACAAGGCCTATTTATTGACAGACAGAGCTTTTGGTGGTGCTGATACTTTAGCTACTTCCTATACTTTATCATTAGCAATTAAGAAGATTTTAAAAGAAACTGAAGAATCCAAAAATTATCTCGTAGTTTGTGGCGCTCAAGCAATTGATGGGGATACGGCACAAGTTGGTCCTGAATTAGCTGAAGAGTTGAATATACCTCAAATAACAAATGTAAGATATGTTGAATTAAGCGAAAATAAAATCATTGCAGAAAGTATTTTTCAATCTGATGAAATAGCGGTTATAGAGTGTAAATTACCAGTTCTTATTACAGTTTTGAAGGAGTTAAATGTACCAAGATTTCCAACAATTTCTGGAATAGTAGATGCTTTTGATTATAAAGAGGTCGTTCATTGGAATGCTAAAGATTTAGATGCAGATATACAAAAAATTGGGTTAGAAGGATCAAGAACTCAAGTTTATAAAATTTTTATTCCGCCACAAAAAAATGAATATATTAAATTATCTGGTACAATAGAGGACGTGGCAAAAGATTTATGTCAGAAATTAAAGGAAGACAAAATTTTGTAGATGATAAAAAATGTCAATTAAAATAGATAGAGAAAACTGTACTGGTTGCGGTAGTTGTATTAATTCATGTCTTTATGGAGGAATAACGCTTTTTGATGGAAAAGCAAAACTAATTCCTGAAAAATGTATTTTATGCGGAGCATGTGTAGAAGCATGTCCTGTCGGTGCAATAATAATTAAAGACGAGAAAAAAGAAAAAAAAATCGATATTTCGCAATATAAAGGAGTTTGGATAATAGGTGAACATTATAACAATAAAATAAAGAATTATGTTTATCAATTATTAGGTAAGGGACGTGAACTTGCAGATAAATTAAAAGTTGAATTAACACTTATTTTGTTGGGTTCAGAATTAGATGAAAATTTAGAAGAATTAGGGATGTATGGCGCTGATAGAGTTATATATGTGAAATCGCCGCTATTACGAAATTATTATTCAGAAATTTATGTTAATGTGATTACAGATCTAATAATTGAATATAAACCAGAAATAGTGTTAGTAGGAGCAACTCCAATTGGGAGAGATTTTGCACCAAGAATATCTAAAAGGCTTCAAACAGGGTTAACAGCCGATTGTACAGGATTAGATATAGACCAAGAGACCAGAAACCTATTATTACAAACAAGACCCACATTCGGAGGAAATATCATGGCTACAATAAGAACACCAAATAGCAGACCACAAATGAGCACAATTAGGCCAGGAATGTTTAAAGTTCCAAAAAAGATGGACAAGAAGCCTAAAATTAAGATTATAGAAGGTAAATTTAAAGAATCAGATATTTCCACAAATATTGTTAAAATAATAAAACGCGGAAAAAAAAGGATTAATCTGGAGGAAGCCCAGATAGTTGTTGCTGGGGGAAGAGGTATTGGTAGCAAAGAAAATTTTAAGATTATCAAAGATTTAGCCAAAGAATTAAATGCTGAAGTTGCAGGGTCTAGAGTAGCCGTAGAATTAGGGTGGATAGACCCAGAACGACAAGTGGGTCAAACAGGTAAAACAATTTCACCTAGACTTTATATTGCATGCGGGATCTCTGGAGCAATTCAACATAAAGTGGGAATATTGTGTTCAGACATTATTGTTGCTATAAATAAAGACCCTAATGCACCAATATTTGAAATCGCACATTATGGAATAGTAGGCGATTTACATAAAGTCGTGCCAGCAATTACAAGAGAGATAAGAAGATTAAAAGAAGAGGAAAAGGTTAGAAAATATTAAAATCTTTATCATCATAAAAAACAAATTAAATTGAACGTTAATATTTTTTTAAAAATTACATTTACAATTACATTTTAAATAAAACTTTAATTTAATAAATTAATAATTTGTTAAATATTCTAGAGTATTATATTTAATAGTAGAAAATTAAAATATATTAGGTAAAAATAAATGAGATCTTTCTTTTTAAATCATAAAATGGAAAGTATAATAATAAAAGTTGGAACAAATTTACTGACTGATGGAAAGGACATAATTTATTATGATATTATCGAAAAAATTGTCAAACAAATAGCCGAATTAAAAAATGCCGGAAAAAAAGTTATTTTAGTGAGCAGTGGAGCAATTGGATGCGGAATGAAAATTCAAAAAATAAAAGAAAGACCTAGCAAATTAGAGCAATTACAAGCTCTTGCAGCAATTGGACAACCACATTTAATGAGTATTTATGAAAAAATATTTAATAAATATAACATAAAAATTGGACAAATATTAATGACAAAAGAAGATACTAAAGATTCTATTAGACGAACCCATTTAAGAAATACAATTTCTGAACTAATTGAACTTGATATTTTACCAATTATAAATGAAAATGATACAGTTGCTGTTGAGGAAATTACTTTTGGAGATAACGATACACTCACCGCCTTGGTAGGGCTTTTAATGTTTGTGGACATTGTTATTTTTCTATCAACAATTGATGGATTATGCGATTGTAATCCTCAAAAAAATCCAAAATTTTCAATTATACACGAAGTTCAAAAAATTACCCATGAAATTGAAAAATTATCACAAGATTTTGAGTCTAATTTATCAATTGGGGGTATGAAAAGTAAAATTAATGCTACTAAAAAATTGATTAATGTTGGTATCCCTGTTGTTATAGCTAATGGCACTCAAGATAATGTGATAATTGATATTTTAAAAGGTAAAATAATTGGTACTTTATTCTTACCCGAGAAATAATGTGATGATTATGGATTATGAAAAATACATTACTGAAATTGGTGAAAGGGCTAAGATAGCATCTCGAAAATTAGCCCTACTATCTTCAGATATTAAAAATAAAATCCTAGACAGTATGGCAGATGCTCTAGAAAAAAATGCGGACATAATAATTGGAGAAAATATTAAGGATATAGAGAAAGCTCGTGAAAAAGGAATATCTAAAGCTAAAATTGACAGATTAATTTTAAACGAAAAACGAATTAAAGATATGTCCAATGGACTAAGAGATTTAATTCCTTTGAATGATCCAATTGGAGAAATAATTTCAATGTGGAAGCGCCCAAATGGCCTTTTAATTGGAAGAGTAAGAGTTCCACTTGGTGTTATCGGAATTATTTATGAATCAAGACCAAATGTCACTTCAGATGCAGCGGGTATCTGTCTTAAATCCGGTAATTCGGTCATTCTGAGAGGTGGTAGTGAAGCCATAAATTCAAACAAAATAATAACCAAAATAATATCTGAGGTATCGGTAAAAGCAGGAGCACCTCAAAATTGTATTCAACTAATCGAAATTACCGATAGAAAATTAGTAGATTTAATGCTTAAATTAAATAAATACATAGATGTAATCATCCCAAGAGGCGGGAGAGATCTGATACAAAAAGTAGTACAAAATTCTACGGTACCAACTATCGAAACAGGAGAAGGTATTGTGAGTATTTTTGTAAATTATGATGCGGATTTTGAAATGGCTAAAAAAATTATTATTAATGCTAAAACCCAAAGACCAGCAGTCTGTAATGCAGCTGATAAAATTTTGATCCACGAAAAAATCGCAGAAAAATTTTTACCATTTATTGAAAAAGCATTAAATGAATATAATGTGCAAATAAGAGGATGCTCTAAAACTCGTAAAATTCTTCCAAATGTGATAGAAGCCTCCCAACAAGATTGGAAAACTGAATTTTTAGACCTTATTATTGCTATTAAAATAGTATCTTCAATTGATGAAGCAATAGAAATAATTACTGAAAATGACTCTAAACATTCCGAAACAATTATTACCAATAACTATTCAGATGCTCAAAAGTTTTTAAATGAAGTAGATGCAGCAGCAGTTTATGTAAATGCATCAACAAGATTTACAGATGGAGGGCAATTTGGCTTAGGAGCCGAAATCGGTATTAGCACACAGAAACTACATGCTAGAGGTCCAATGAGTTTAAATGAACTCACAAGCACAAAATTCATTATTTATGGAAATGGTCAGGTCAGGGAATAATTTAAAATTCTAAATATTTAATTTGGTTTGTTAATATTAGAAATAATTATGTTTCTAAAAAAATTCTACATTAAATATAGAAAAACAAGGTCATCAGAATGTATGGAAATTTAGATTATTTTATAATAGTGGCACCAATTACTATATTGGCATATTTTATATTAAAAAGGCTACAAAA
>SUPR01000130.1 GCA_005191425.1 Candidatus Helarchaeota ASGARD archaeon Hel_GB_B | reverse complement strand
CTACATAGAGGGGGAGATAATGAGGGGTATATAAAGAGATATAGAGACATGTTGGTCGAGTTAAGGGAGAGGTGTCAGGACTTATTATATATGATTAATTATTTTCAAGTGAAGTCCAAAAGTCTTTCAATATCAGAGGAGTTATTGTTCCCGTTTCCTGATCGGAGTGTCGTGTCATTTTATGTGAATAGTTATTATAAGGACGGGAAAAGGTATAATATAGACCATTCAGAAATATTAGAGAGTATAGAAGTTTGGAAGAAAAAAGGGATGATAGTGGTGCCAATTATATCGACACCGGACGATATAAATTTTTTAAATTATTTAATAGAGAATAATTTACTTTTGCATAGACCATTAGTGTTATTTGAATTTTCGGGAAGTGGAAATTTAGAGCCATCGCCTGAGAATTACACGGTCATTAAAAATATGGTTGAGGTACAGGTAGATATAATAGTGGCGTGTGAAGGGCAGTATTGGGACAAGTTAGCAAGGATTGCAATAGTAAATGGGGATCATGTAAGGATAGGGTTAAAGGATTCAATTGCATTTCAGTCAAACGAGTATTATTACGATAAAGCGCTCGGGATTGCTGGTGCATTTGGGCGTTCTGTTGCTAATTTATATGATTTAAAAAAAATATTAAATTTAAATACTTAAAGATATTTAATTAGATCAAAGATTTGGAGAGAATATTTTGTCAGATGATAATATAATAAAAAGGAAATTTGACGATATTGAAATTGAAATTTCAGCAATTAATAAAGACATAGCCAAAATTAAGGACGAGTTGTTCCCAGCGCTTGAGAAGATCAATACGATATCGGGGAAGACAAATCAGAACATATCTGGGATTGACAGTTTAAACGGTAAAATTCTTAATATAGAGTCAGATATTAGGGAATTCAAGAAAGTTTATGACGAGCAAGTTAATGAAATGAAAAAGCAGTTAACGGGACACGATTTAAAGATCGATTCTAATACTGGAAATATTGAGAGATTTGAAAAGCAGATATCAGAATTTTCTCAAAATTTGAATTCAATTAATGATAAAGTCAATACATTTTCAGGTAAATTAAATGCCCTTAGAGAAGAGCTTGAAGTATTAAAAAATGCGCATGCAGATTTAAAGGCAAAACATGATTCTGAAAATGAGGCTCGGACTAAATTATCGGGTAGAGTAAATTCGTTTGAAGACAGAATTGAGAAAACGGAAGAAATTGCAAATAACATCAAAAACGAATTTGAGGACACAAAAAATCTCGTTAAAAATCTCGAGCAGCAGTTATCACTTGAGTCTTCTGAGCGAGAAAAACTAGCCTCTGAACTCAAAAAGTTCTTAGAAGATAAGATTACAGAACTAAAAAATGAAATGACTAATTTTAAAAAATCTGCAGATGAACAGATCAATTTACTTAAAGACCAAAATAGTGCATTTAAAAATGAGATAAATTCAAAATTTACTGAATTCGAAAACAGTATTACTCAAAAAATCCAGGACGCTATTAGACCAGTAAATGAAAAGATTGAGCAAACTAAAAATTCGGTCCAAAAGATCATTAATACCTTTATTGATGTCGCTAAAAAATTACAGGAATGAGAAAAAAAATTCGTTTATATAGAAATGACCGAACTTATATTTTTATGTCCTATGATTTTGCTTTGTTCAGACACATAGCTATTTAAAAGTAGATTTAAATCCATTTCAAATCCATACAATTTTGATGGAATATGCAAATCCATAAGAATAGGGAACACAAGTTCAATATCATCTGAGACTAAAACCTCTAATTTGTGTAGGAGTTTGTCCAGTTCATTCTTTTTCTCAGGGTTAAACCTGAGTCTACAATTATTTTCTAACTTTTTCTTTATCCTATGGATGCAGCTTTTAGCTACAAACATTAGTTCATTATTATTTTTCATTTTATTCTCACAAATCAATAAATTTCAAGAATATTTTTTCAAGAAAAATACCAAAATAATCTAAGACTTTTAAATCATTAATTTAAAAAGAAAAACGTCAAAGGTCTTTCTTTAACCTCTAAAGTCGTGGTAATACTTTGTGGATGACGGAAAAATGCATTATTATTTAACAATTTATTTTCAATTTCCACACGATGTAATAGTAATATGTAATTAATATAGTCAAAAATTTCCTTTATAAATATTTCTACCCACATTTGACCCACATTCATCTAATACTCTATTTTCAGAGTATTATGGAGTCATAACATTACAATTTTTATACATTTCGTGCAATATACTTATATTTTGGTTTTTCGGGATAATTTTTTAAAGTATTTTTATAATAGTCAATTATATTAATTCAAATCAAGGTCTTTAATAATTTTTATGATATAATTTTGATCAGAATTAATAGAATAGGAGTCAGTTCTTTTAGATTAAGGAGTAATATTTAAATATTAATTTAATGGTAGTTATCAACTTAAGAAATAAAGATTGTTGTTTATATTATTTATTTTTCGGGTTTTAGAAGAGAAAGAATATCTATTTTTATAGATATGTTTATTTTTATTCTAATAAATTATTTTTGCAATTAAAGTTCTTTTATAAAAATAAGTTTTTAAAAGCTAAAATTTGTTAATAAATAAAACAGTATTACAGAATAGAAATATTAAGAGATGCGTGCAATTTGAAAATAATAGGTAATTACCATGACAAACTTTAAAATATATGCGATCAGTGATTTACATTCAAGTATGGGTAAGGTTCAGTTTGCATCTAAAGTTATAAAGCAAGAGAAGCCGGATATAGTTGTTATTTGCGGCGATATTTCGCATTCTTCAAGAGCAGACCGGTTAAAACATGTTATTTCTTTATTAGATTTTGCACCGATTTATTTTGTTTTAGGAAATATGGACGGGCAGAATATAAATGTAAGGATTTCAAATGCTTTTAATTTACATTTAAAATGTAAAAATTTATTTGGTTATTATTTTTGCGGGTTTGGTGGGCCCTCTGATATATTAAATGAAGTCCTACCAAGAGCACCGCAAATAGTTTCAGGTTTAGACCCTAATAAGATCATTCTTATTACCCATGTCCCGCCGAGAAATCATTGTGATAGAGTTTATAGTGGAAAAAATGTAGGAAATACGAATTTGAGGAAATTCATAGTAAATTTACAGCCTAGAATGCTATTATGTGGGCATATTCATGAAGACCGTGGAATATCCAAGCTTGGGAACACAACGATAATTAATGTAGGAGCTAAAGGGTGCATAATTCAAATTGATGAGGACGATATTATAAAATATAGACTTATCAGTTAAAATCAAAATTTGACTTTGTTTTTAAGGCATAAGATTGATGTCTGAGGTCGTTATTCTGGCAAATAGAAATTTGATTAAAAAAAATTAAGTAAAAAACGAATTAAATAAATGTCATTATTCTCCCTCATTAGATTAGCCATTGTGGATGTCCGCATTTTACGCAGAATTTATCGGTAAAATATAACTTTGCGCCGCATTCAGGACAAAATTTAAATTTTTTGTTTTCAATAGTTTGGTTGGGATTAGGGCTACTGGACAGTTGCGAATTATAATAAGTTTGTGATAAAACATTGTCCCTATAGCTGTGCTTAGTTGAAACTTTTGGGCTGCTGTTATACATTAGAGGAGGTCTTTTAGACTTGTTTTTAGGGACAATAATTTTAGATTCAGAAAATAGTATAACTCCAAAAAGCATAATAGGTATCATTAAGAATGCTGGAACGATTAAATAATAAAAGCTCCATGATTGATCAGAAAGTCCAAAACTTATAAGTATCAAGAACCAAGCAGGTACTCCTAGTCCAAAAGCTGGATTAGCCAAATTTTTATTTTTAAGACATGATAATAGATACAAAATTGAACTTGGGACCAAAAGGATAGACCCAATTAAAAATAGGATGTTCCGAATAACACTAATAAAAATTGCCAAATAATACTGAATTTGAATTAGTTCTATAAATGCAAATACAGACATTACCAAATACGGTATCAGAAAAATTGTCCAAATTATAATTGTCCCTTGGAGATAAATAATACTAAGTGCTAACTTTGCATTTTCTCGAGACACTTTATATCATCAGATAAGTATTTGGGTCATTATTAGTTAATTTATTATTAATTCGGTTATTTAATGGTAATTGTTATTTAAAAACATTATTTATTTAAAACAAGTAAATTTGTAAAAAAACAAAAGTCCTAGAAAATTTAAAGATTTTTGGGCATTTTAGGCTATTTTATTGACCAATTCACCTATTTTTTCGATTTTAATTTTAACAATATCGCCATTTTTCATTGATTGAGGTGGGTTCATTCCAACACCAACACCCGCAGGAGTTCCAGTGCCTATAATGTCTCCTGGGTATAAAGTGATCCCCTCGCTTATAAAAGAGAGAATCTCATAGACATTAAAGTTCATGTTGCTGGTGTTTGAGTTCTGTCTTAATTCATCGTTAACGAAACTTTGTATTTTAAGGTTCATTGGGTCAGTTATTTCATCTTGAGAGACGGTCCAGGGCCCAATTGGTGCAAAAGTATCGAAGCTCTTGCTCCTAAAGAATTGTTTGTCTTTTTTTTGCTCAATTCTTGCTGATACATCGTTTAGAATTGTATATCCAAATATATAGTTATTAACTTCATCTACTTTAATTTTCTTCATCTGTTTTCCTACAATTACCGCTAATTCTGCTTCATAATCAATAAATTTAATTGGGACATATTTTCCGTCCTTTTTTAAAGTGGGTATGACGATCTGGTCATTTGGCCCTATAATTGATGATGATGCTTTTGTAAAAAGCATAGGTCTGTCTGGTAATTTGGTCCCGGTCTCTTTTGCATGGTCAAGATAATTTAGTCCCAAGCAAATTATTTTAGATGGGTATAATAAAGGTGCTAATAATAGCTCTCTATCAAAATCAATTAGGTTTTCCATTGAATTATCATTAATTTTTTGTTTAATTAATTTGATATTATTATTAAAAAAACGGATAAAATCCATGGCATATAAATGGTCTTTTGTACTATTAATTTCGTCCATAAAGTCCCATATTTTATTGTTTACAATTATGCCGTATTTCTGTTTATTCTTCCAAATAAATCTACAAATTCGCATATTAATCCAACTTGTAAATAAATTAATGAATTGGCTGAATAATTTAATTTATAATTAGAAAAATCTAATTCTGAAAATATATTAAATTTTTTAATCTACTTCTGGTAATGTTTTTGACCAAGTCTAATTTTCGTGAAATGATTTATGTTTTAGGACAATTTGTGCTAAATTAAATTTCGTCAGTATTGAGTAATTTTAACCTGCGTTTCTATTGGATTTTAATCAAGCATATTTAAATTGATTGGACATTAAAAGGACAATAAGTTTCAGTATATAAATATTAATTGTTAAGTCCACGAATTCAGATCGAAATACATTAATATTTAAATTCTAATTGAATATAATCACTATAAATTAATTAACTATTGAAGGAAATTAATAATGAAATATGATGTTATTGTTGTAGGTGGCGGTCCTGGTGGTTCAATTGCCGGGAAAACTGCTGCTGAAAATGGGTTAAAAACAATTATTTTTGAACGAGGTCAAAATCCGGGTGAAAAGAATGCGTCAGGAGTAGGGCTTACTCCTAAGATTTGGAGAGACTTTCCAGACATCATGAAAGAAATGAATTTACCAAGTCAAAGGGTCAATCGAAGGTGTACTGCTCATTTTTGTGATGAAAAAGGTGAACTTGTTTCAGAACTATCTTGGACGCCCTCAAAATTAAATACATACAAGGAAGCGAGGGAATTCATGACAGTGATGGTCTATAGGCATCAATATGACAAATGGCTGTCTACTTTTGCTGTGGACGCCGGTGCTGAGTTAAAGACTTCTACATTGATAACAGATGTATTGAGAGATAGTTCTGGAAGGGTTACTGGAGTGGTCGATGAACGTGGAAATAAATATGAGGGTATTGTTATTGCTGCGGACGGTGCAATATCGGTCGTAGCCAGGAAGGCAGGGATGAGAGCAAAGTTTGGTCCATATGACACAACTCTTGTTGTCAATTATGATTTTGAAGCGCCGCCCGAAAAAATTGATGAATTTATCGGAGATAATGCCTTACATGCTTGGTTTTCACCATTATATCCAGGTGTCTATAATTTCTTTAAAAAAGATGGCTTCCATATCGGACTTGGACAATGGTTTGGTGCTATTACAAGAAATTTGCGGGGCTATTTAGAAGATTGTATTAAATCACCACCCGTAGCTAAAATGATCAAGCAGTTAAACGCCAAACCACGCGAATTTCATGCTCATCAACTCCCATGGCTTCAATATCCTAAAAAGACATATGCACATAACATTATGCTCGTTGGAGATGCTGCTGGGTTCCCATGTCCGCTTGAAGCAGAGGGTATTTGGCATGCTATGTATTCTGGAAGACTTGCTGCACTTACAGCTAAAGAAGCCATTGATAATAACGATGTCTCTGAACGACAAATGAAAAAATATGAAGAATCCTGGGTAAACTCGCCTTTAGGTGAAGAGTTTGCTGCAGGTAAGGAGTTTCAAGAGTTTTGGGCAGGGCTACCTTTCAATACAGAAAAAGTAGGTGAATTGGGCGATATTGTTAATAACTCTCTTAATTTATTTACCGGCGCAACCTCACATCTAGAAATGAGCCAGCTGTTCCTTAAAAGCCTGCGTGAAAAAGGCCCTTCAATTATGCCTCTCTTTAGAAAATATTTATTCCCCTATGTGTTCAGAATACTTGAAGAAGAACTCAATGATCTAGCCCCATTTAACGACATGTTTGAAAAAATGCGACCCAAGAAAAAAATAAGGAGGCGAAATTAATGCTTGTCCCACTTGAAAATATCATTCATAAATTAGAAGGAGACCAAGGCGATTTCATTAAGCCAATTCGTGAAAATTGTGTAGCATGTAAGCGTTGCATTACAGTGTGCCCAGTTAATTTGTGGTACCTTGATGATGGTAAAGCAAATATCAAAGATGATTACAAAAAACTGTGCTTGGAATGCGGAGCTTGCTGGCAATCTTGTGAATATAACGCAATTGATTTTACTTACCCCAAAGGTGGAACAGGCGTTATATTCAAACGCGGCTAATTCTCTCTTTTTTTTATTTTATTTCCAATCTCTAATTTTATTTATTTATCAAATTTAATTAACGATATCTTTTAAAGTAAATTCACTCACAGAATCTCATTTTTTAATTCAAACTACAACATTACATTCAAATTAATATTCTCACAATCATTGAATTTATATTCATTCCATTTCATATATTATATCAATTTAAATGAAATTTATTTGAAAATGTATTATTCTATTCGACCAAATATATAACTAAATCAAAATAATTTATTTAATATATGAATGGGTTAAACGCTTATGATTACTATAATACAAGTTTTGGGGTCTTTAAGATCATATAAAGTTGCTAATTTTAAATTCATAAATGAGAAAGAACCTATTCCAGCACCTTTAAGCTCAATTGCCCTTTATAAATATTATACTGAGATTAAAAAGATAGAAAAATCAAGTATAAAGCTTATTTATTATGTTCCTGAGAGTCTTATTGTCGATTATATTAATTTAAGCGAAATAAACGACCTAGCTAATAATTATCAAAATGCCTTGAAAAAATTTAAAGAACAATATACTCAAGGATTAACAAATTTGATTGGA
>SUPR01000013.1 GCA_005191425.1 Candidatus Helarchaeota ASGARD archaeon Hel_GB_B | reverse complement strand
ATATAATAATAGCCTCTTTTATCTAGAGCGCCAGTTTTCTCTCCGAAACCAAAAAAATGTTCGTCATTAGGCAATTTTTTAATGTAAATAAAAGTTTCTTTATCCCAACCTATACTTCCAAATTCGGCATCCTTCCATATACTATCATCAGTATCGAATACTGTTAAGCGGAATGGATCTCGTTCAATTTTTAACTTTAAATATTGGGTTGAAATTTCAAAATATTCCTCATTTTCATTCAAAGATATTTCTACATTGTCCCATTTATTTTTTATAACTACCCAAGAATAATCAGAAACAAAATCATCTCGATTTGTTGCCTGCAATCTAAAAATTCTTTCAGATAAAATCGTTATTCTAACAAGGCCATTAGTAGATTTAAAATTAAATTTGTTATTACTATGAGTAAACGATTCAATTTTTCCAATAAATGCAAATTTCCTTCTGAATTTTTCCAAAATATATCACCATTGTTATTTTAGAAATAGAAACTATAATAAATTAAAATAATATCATAATTCAAATAATAATATCATAATTCAAATATATTTATAATTTAATACAATTACTAAAAAAGTATATTGAAAATTAAATTGAGGAAATAAAAATGGAAAATAATGATGAAGTATTGATTAAGATTACCAATTTTTTTCTTTTAATAGGAATAATAGGAATTATTTTATTTATAATTCAAGAAATATTTTTATTTCAATATATCTTTGGAGTTTCTACTTTTGATTATATGAGTTTAATAACAAACATATTTTGGAATATAATAGGTATTTTATTGTATATTTTATTTTATGTTGGACTTAAAAATTTTTGCGAAAAGTACTCAATAAATGTTAAAATTTATAATAGAGCAAAAAGGTTTATGATATTTTATCCAATTTTTTTTGCGCTGTTTTCATTCATGCCAGTAATGAAATTATTTTTAATTCCAAATTTAATCTTCTTATATTTACAAATAATTTATATTATTAGTCTTCTTATTTTGGCGGTATTAATGCTCATTGGGATTATTTATTTAGGGATTTTTATCTACAAAATAGGTAAGCAAACAGAAGAATTGATAATTAAAGTTGGAGGCATTTTATTAATAATTATTCCAAGTATTAGTGCAATATTATTATTCATTGGATTTAAAAAATTAATAAAAGAGGAAATGATCTGATTTTTTTATCCATTTTCTTTTTAAAATCTAACTATAACTTTATTATCATTTCAAATTAGAAAATATTGGTTGATTTTTAAGATGGCTTTTTTTATTTATTGAAAAACAACTTAAAATTTATTTATTGCGAATATTTCATTATATCTAATTTTTTAAAGAATAATTTTTTAAATTAAAAAAAGTGAAATAATCTCATTTTATTATAATAAAATAAATTAAAATTGAATTTAATTAAATTGGAATAAAATTTGAATAAGGTGATTTTACGACCACAGAAACAGAAAAAATTAACACAATTGAAGAAAAAGAGAGCTTTGGGACAAGATTTAAAAAATGGATAAAAAATCTTTTTGATTTCTCAAAATATGACAAGACGACTAAGACTTTTATGATATTTTTCATAGCCATAGTAATTCTAATGATCGGAATTTATGCTTATCAGTTTTTAATCGATGACACATTTCTGCCAAGAATAGTTTTTTTATATGTAATAGTCCCATTAAGAGGAATTGGAATATGGGGAGCATTTGTATTTTTCGGGTTAATGGTGTTACAATCAATTATAGCTCCAATACCAAGTGAAATGGTGTTATTTGCAGGCGGATTGATCTGGGGGCTTGCTGGTGGGTCAATAATAGGATATATTGGTTCAATGATATCCGCAATTATTGGATATTATATTGCAAAACGTGGAGGAAAGCCTCTTGCTGTGAACTCTCTTGGACAGAAAACAGTCGATTCATTGGAATATTATGTGACAAAATATGGTTTTGTTTTAGTGATGGGAATGCGAATGATCCCGATGGTACCGTATGATCTATTCACACTGGCATCAGGGTTCACTCAAATGAAGATGAAAAGTTATATTATATCTACAGGGATTGGCACTATTACAAGGGTAATTTTCTATGCATGGCTAGGTATAGTCGTTGGTGGAGATATAGATACATTAATTCTGACATATCAAAATAATCCGGCAGGATTTTTGCAGCTTTTTGAGTCAAGTCAATATATGCAAAGTTTTAATTTAATACTTGGAATTATTATTGGCGTTGTAATTATTGGATTTTTTGTGTTTTATATACTAGTATTTCCTTATATGAAAAGACATTACGAAAAACAAAAAAAACGAAGGAAAGGAAACAAAATGCTGGAAAATGAAATAGTGGCGCTGGTAGATGAAATTACGAAAAACAAAAAAAACGAAGGAAAAGAAACCAATAAATAGATATTAATCCTTTTATTTTTTATTATAAATAATCAGTCCATATATTTTTATTAGACGATTGATATGATTCTATTACAAATATTTTTTTTAAGTTTTTTATATGGATTAAGTGGAGCAATAACACCAGGCCCATTATTAACGGGTGTGATAATAGATACGCCAAAAGTAGGTTGGAAAACTGGGCCATTATATATATTTGGGCATTCAATACCCGAAGCCTTGGTAGTGATATCTAGTTTTTTTGGACTTGCTTTAATTTTAAACATTAGAGTTGTATTTATTACCATTTCAATTTGTGGAAGTATTGTTTTATTTGTGCTTTCATATCTTTTATTTAAAGATTTAAATAAAATTTCATTATCAGACATTATAGATAATAAAAAAGAGAAAAAACACAAGAATACAATAATAGCCGGAATTTATTTAAGTATATCAAACCCATTCTGGATAATTTGGTGGGCAACAGCAGGAGTAGCATATATGAATTCATTAAATGTGTTTTATTATGGAATATTAGGTGGAGTTATATTTTATATTGGACATATTTCAAGTGATTTTAGTTGGTATTCATTTATATCTACGACAGTCCATTTTGGAAAAAATTATATAAATGATAGAACATATAAGATAATATTAATTTGCTGCGGTATTGCATTTATTTATTTTGGAGTAAAATTTATATTATTAGTTTTTTTCCCGAATTTATTTTTCCCAATTTAAATTTGATAATTCTTTTTTTATAATTTTCAGAATAATTATTTAATGATAAAGTTTTTAATTCACTATTAGGTCAAAATTGTAAAGATATTAAAAAAAAGATATTCATTAATAGTTGAAGTGTAGGTCAATGACAGAAGAATATACCCGATTAGAAATCAAGACTTTAGACATATTAAATGATTACATGCGATTAGTTTATAATAAATTATTAAAGAAATTGGGATTAATGGTAGATTATTTAATCGATGGAAAACAAGCCGAAATCAACACGGAATTAGATAATTTATTAAAGATTGAATCTGAAAGTATAGAAATAAAAAATGAAGTATTAGATGGGTTATCAGAAGCTGAAGGAATGATGGTGAGGGGGGATCTTATGAGATTAACAATGCTTATTTCTCATTTAGCTGATAGCTCAACTGGACTAGGTTATAGAATCCAAGCAGCTAGTTTTTGGAGACCTGATGATACGTCGAAAAAACTAATAAAATCTATGATGAAAAATGTTGACAACAGCTTAAAATTGGTTAGAGAATCTATTTTTGTATTATTGCAAAATGCGAGAAAATCAATAGCTATGATAAAAGATGTAGAAGAGTTAGAGCGAATAGTAGATGGGATCCAACGTGATTTCATACAATATATATATGACCTTAATTTAGAACTTGGGACTACATTACGAATTAGAGATTTTATTATAAGACTCGAAGAAATTTCGGATATTGCTGCAGATATTGCTGATGCAATTAGAATATTAGCAGTAAGTAGATTTGGAATTCCTAGATAATAAAAAAGTTTGGGAAAGAAGAGTAAATGGAAGAAAATATAGAAAAAAATGATAATTTTTATATTATAGAAGCTGAACTCCTTCAAAATAGAGTAATCATTTGGAATTCTAAAGATGGATCAGAATTATATAAAAATGGATTCTATGGAAAACCATTAGGAATTAGAAAACCCAAATCGACCGACTTTGATAGACCATTAGAATTATCGTTATTTGAAACGCTGTACTTACTTGAAAAAGATAAAATAATCCTTAGAGATTCAATATCAAAATCAATTATAGATAAAAAATCATTTAAAGAGATAGCAAAAAAAATACACGACCGGTTTGAAGAGAAATATATCATATATTCAAATCTAAGAGATAAATATGTTGTCAGACCAGGACTTAAATTTGGAGCTGATTTTGCAGTTTATGAACATGGCCCGGGTATAGACCATGCACCATTTATTGTCCATGTCTTGCCTTCTAACGAAGTAATTTCAGCTATTGAAATGGTTAGAGCTGGGAGATTAGCTACAACTGTAAGAAAAAAATTCGTAATTGCTACAATTAATTCTGATAAAACAGTTTCATATTATATATTTTCTTGGTTTAAACCATAGAAATTTAAAAATAATAGAGAATTGATTTTTTATATAATAATTCGACCAATTTAAATTAAAACATGAACAATTAAATAAGATATTCAAGGTAATATTTTTATAAATTTAAAACATTCGATTTATTTAAATTATTCAAATTTTATTGATGATTATTTGTTTATTATGGTGATCAAATGTCAGAAGAATACGATGAGAAATTGACAGATGAAGTAATAAAATTAGGCTTAGATTTAGGTATCGATAAAATAGGAATTGCCGATGCTGAACGAGCAGAAGAACCACCTCATGGACACGGAGATCCACAAAATATTGTTAGAGGTGCAAAAGTTGCTATTAGTTTGGTAATGGCATATCCAGATGGGACAATAGATTGTGATCATACTGATGATTTAATTCATGGAGGAGTATATGTTCACACGCAAAATGCTTTATATCAAGAACTATCAAGAATAGCATTACATATCGCAAAATTTTTAGAGAAAAAAGGTTATAATGCAACTCCAATAGCACCGGAATTACCAAGAGATGAAAAAAGGTTTGTTGGTGCAATATCACATAGATTTATTGCTCAGCTAGCAGGACTGGGTGAAATTGGACATTCAAATTTATTTCTGACAAAAGAATGGGGCCCGAGAGTTGCATTAGCAACTGTTGTTACTAACGCTCCACTTAAAACCGGAGAACCTGACCTTATAGATAGAGTCTGTTTAAAATGCTATGAATGTGTTGAAAGATGTCCAAGTGGGGCTATTAGCCGGGATAATTATCCACCTTACAATTTCAATTTAAACAAATGTTTCTGGGGAATTCAAGGATGGGTTCGATTAACAAAAGTAGAAGCTCCGCCAAAAGATTGGGTCGAAGCTAGGCCAACAGCTTTGATTATGGTCCCAAAATATGAGCAGAAATATCCTCAAATAAAAGAGTATCAAGAATGGATCGAAAGAATGGGAGATTTTCCATATTGTTCAATCTGTATGCAAGTATGTAAAGTGGGCAAAAAAGCTAAAATTAAAAAAGAAGATAACCGATAATCATTGTTTTTAAAAAATATTTTATTTCTTTTTTAATTGGAATTAATAAATGAGTGATATCTGCAATTAAAAAAAACGTAGTAAATTATCTGTTATTTCGAGAATCTTTTTAATAATTTTTTAGTATTATAAAAAAAATTTTTAATGTTATATTTAAATCTATAATGATATAATTGAACTAAGAATCAAATTAAAATTATTTTTCCCTAAAAATATGAATTTTATATTGTTATATTGATGTATTGAAGGACGGAAAAATGAAAAATATAGATAGGATTTTAGTTATTGGAGGTTGTGGTTTTATTGGATCACATTTAGTTGATAAATTATTGGAAAAAGGTTATTATGTAAGAATACTTGATAATTTAGATGCTCAAGTACATGGTAATGACCGGAAGATACCAGATTATTTGAATAATAATGCAGAACTAATTATAGGCGATATCAGAAACTCTGAAGACGTAAAAAAAGCGATCCAAGATATAGATATAATTTATAATTTGGCTGCAGCAGTTGGAGTCGGACAATCTATGTATCAAATTGAGCATTACATTGATGTAAATACTCATGGTACTTCAAACTTAATGGACATTATTATAAATAATGAAAATTGTGTTAAAAAGATAATTGTCGCTTCATCTATGTCTATTTACGGAGAGGGGGCATATTATTGCGAAAATGAAGATAAAATTTTTTTCCCGAAAATTAGGTCGGTCGAACATTTGAAAAAACATGAATGGGAATTAAAATGTCCAAGTTGCTCAAAAATTCTAAAACCAATCCCTACAAATGAGGAAAAACCATTATATAGTAATTCAATATATGCGCAATCAAAAAGACATCAAGAAGAGATTACATTACTTATTGGAAAAACATATAATATCCCTGCTGTGGCACTAAGATTTTTTAATGTGTATGGTACAAGGCAAGCACTTTCAAATCCATACACAGGAGTTTGTGCAATTTTCTCAAGTAGAATTTTAAATAATAAACCACCAATTATTTTTGAAGATGGGAATCAAACAAGAGATTTTATTTATATTGATGATATTGTTCAATCTTTAATTCTTGCTATGCAAAAAAAGGTTGCAAATTATAAATATTACAATGTCGGGACAGGAACACCAATTTCTATACTAAAAATAGCAGAAATTTTAATAGATTTAATAAAACCTGGCATAAAACCAATTATAAAAAACCAGTTTAGAAAAGGTGATGTAAGACATTGTTATCCAGATATATCAAAAATAAAACAAGAATTGAATTTTAGTCCTAAATTTAATTTTCAAGAAGGTATAAAAAGGGTAATTCCTTGGATTAGGTCACAAAAAAATATTAAGGATCTATTAAACCAAAGTTTATCCGAACTTAATAGAAGAGGTTTAACTATTGAATAATTTAATTTTAAAAATTAAATTGATATTTTATAGCCTAAAACAAATTATGTATTATCTCGAAGAATAGGTAAAATATAAATGAATTTTTAAAAAATTATTCGTTAATAATATTTCACAATACTATTATTATTAAATGATGATTAAATGATAATTCCAGAAGTAAAAACTTTAGATGAAATATTAAATAGTCATTTATTTATTTTGGCACAAAAACTTGTTGAATATACACCTATAACAATAAATTGGGTATCACCTATTAAAAATTTTGAAAAATTGTCATTCGAAGGAATAAATCTCTATAAAATTCCCGCTCTAAATATACCAAAAATACAAATCTTTTCTAATTTTTATTTATTAAGAAAAAATTTATCGAAAATAAAAGACAAAGTTTGCTTAGCATCAGCAATAATTCCAGCATTGAGTGGAATTTATAGTAAAAAAATAACAATTGCATATTTAATAGAAGAGAAATCACGTTTTAAGTTAACAAATAAAAGTAACCTCTTAGTTAGAACATATATCCCATTATTCCAAGAAATGGAATATCATATGATCCGAAAAGCCCATGTTATTGCAGCTACTAACAAATCGTTATTACCTTGGTTAAAAAAGGTGGTACCAAATAAAAAAATCATCCATATCCCGTGGGGAGTTAATACTGAGTTTTATAATCCAATTCAAGATAAATCTAAATTACAAAAATTGAAAGATGAACTAGGAAATGATATAATAGAAAAGAAAATTATGATGTATACGGGAGGAGCATTACCAGGTCATGGAGTTGACTTTTTAATAAAAGCTTTTGGAATGTTAAAAAAGAAATATAAAGAATATAAAAATAACTTAATTCTTCTTTTGGTGGGTCCTGTCTTAAGACAAGATTTGCTAACTATTGTGAAAGAAAGCGGATTAGAACTAAATAAAGATGTTAAATTCCTCGGTTGGCAGGATTTTAGAAAAATTCCTTTATTTCACCAATTAGCCGATATTTTGGTATTACCAGCAAGACCACTTCCAGGAGCTTTAATGGGACAAGCGAAAATTGGGGAATACCTATCGTCAGGAAGACCAATATTGACATCAGATATTGATGTTGCTTCAGATCTTACACATAATATTCATATTTGTAAATTTAAAGTGAACAATTATAAAGATTTTATAGATAAAGCTATTTATTTATTAAAAAACGATGATTATAGAATCAAGTTAGCCGAAAATTCTAGAAAATATGCTGAAAAATACCTAGATTATAAAAAAATTATAAAAAAATTTGAAACAATTATTAAATTTTGTTATAATTATTGATTTGGCTATTAAAATAATTCAATTCATAGCGTTTGAAAAATTTTTTCTTTTCTAAATATTTAATTATTCTGCAAAATAAGAAGACCACACCACAGAAAACAGTTGCATTATCTTTAGATTAAGATTATTCTATTATATTGGCTTATTATTATATTGTTGTTAAAATTTCCCAGAATCTCTGATCCTATTTTAAATAATTTATTTGAAATATTTCATAAAAAAAGGTTGAACTAAAAAAGAAAAAGAAATTTAAATGAAGCAATTATTGAAAAAAAATCTTAGAAAACTTATAAAAAAAGAAGAATACGGAATACTTAAAAATCTTTAAAATGTGAAATTTACATCATTAATTTCCCTATTTTTAGTCCGAGAGTCAATTTTGTTATTGGAGATAACCTTACGCGCCTTGTTAATACAAACCATAAAGCTCTAAATAATCCTTTTATTCTATGACCTATAGGTCCAATTGCCGCATCACCTAAAGCGCCAATATCAAAATGAGAACCCCATACAACTATCTTTGCATCTGGATGTTTCCAAGATTTCTTCTTTAATTTTTCATTTCCACATTTTGGACATTTTTCATAAACTACTAATTTTGTTGGGTTCTGTATTGGATGTTCTTCACTTTTAGATAGTTCAATAGGTATTTCTTCACTTGGTAATTCATTATAGCCACCTTCCCAATTGCATTCTTTACATGTGAAAATAGGGGTCGTATGTTTTTCGTATCGTATCCATCTGCCCAAACCTTCAACATCTTCAAAATATAGGATCAAAGCTTCGTGTAAATTTGGAAAAGTTATTTGAGCTATCTTTCCATATAAATCATTTAATATTTGTTCTCGTTCTTCTTTTATTTTACTTCTAAGACCTGCAATAATCAATTCACCTACTACTTCTGCACCTGACTTCATTAATATCCACCATATTAATAAAAATTATTCTACTTTATTAATTATCTACATTACAATTATTAATACAAATATTTAATTACTTTTATTAAATTTCCGATCAAAAACTATTAATGATTATAATAAAATTATAGTGACATAAGATTAAAATAGATTATTTTTGAAGGTGAGAAATTTGGTCAATTTACAAGATCCTATTGACTTATTTATTACTGAATTTTCAAAATTATTCCCAGATAATATATTGGATTTTGATATCTTAGAAGATTTTATAAATAATAGAATTCCAAATAAAGTATCAAAATCACCAGATTTAAAAGAGAATTATAAAAATCTACTAAAACAATTTAATGAATTGTTAAATGATGTAAAAAAAGAAACTAATAAATTTAGAAAAAGTGATTTTAAAAACGAGGAGGTATTAAAAAGTTTAGAGGCATTCAAAATTTATAGTTTTAATAGACGAATTGAAATATTGTTAAAATTAAATTCATTAATTGAACAATTACAAAATGAAAAGATTGAAGAAAATAAAGAAGAAAAAGATTTTGAAATGACTATAGAAAAATCTAAAGATAATATCTTAAAGACAAAAGTATCGAATCCCTCTGATAAAGTTCCAGAAATTAAAGATAAATCTATATCATTTACTACAGAAAAGAGGCAGCCTGAAGTAGAGGCACTCGAAACGGAGGGCGAACCTATCACTGCCAACCCTGAAGAGCAACAGCTTGAATCAGAAACTCCACAAATTTCTGAAGTAGAATCTACCGAAACTGAGGGTGAACCTATCACTGCTAACCTTGAAGGACAACAGCCTGAATTAGAAACTCCACAAATTTCTGAAATAGAATCTACCGAAACTGAGGGCGAACCTGTCACTGCTAACCTTGAAGGACAACAGCCTGAATTAGAAACTTCACAAATTTCTGAAGTAGAATCTACCGAAATTGAGCGCGAACCTATCACTGCTATCCCTGAAGTGCAGCAGCCTGAATTGGAAATACCTCAAGTCCTGGAGGGAATCCCCGAAATTGGGGGCAAACCTATTCCTATTCCTCCAGAAATACCACAACCTGAGTTAGAAACACCTCAAGTCCCGGAGGAAATCCCCGAAATTGAAGGTAAGCCTATACCTATTCCTCCAGAAATACCACAACCTGAGTTAGAAACACCTCAAGTCTCGGAGGAAATCCCCGAAATTGAAGGTGAGCCTATACTTATTCCTCCAGAAATACCACAACCTGAGTTAGAAACACCTCAAGTCCCAGAGAAAGCCTCTGAAATTGGCCAGACCACTACTTTATCACCTGAAAAATCTCAAACTATTAAGAATTTTTCGAAAAATATTCCTGCACCACAAACTGAAATTTCAAATGTAGGTGTAAAAACGACCAAAATGAATCAGCAAGATCTTATGACCTCTAGAAAAATTATAGAAGCAAAAGAAGAAATAACTACAGACTATAAAGTAAAAGAAGAAATACCGAGACCGTTTTTATCAGACATTTCTCCAAGAGAAATATTTGAAAATATTATTAAATCAGACCCAAAAATTGCTAAACTATTACGAAAAAGTACAGGTCAAGAAGATTTTAATTCACTTTATGAAGAAGCTATAAATAATTTGAAAAATAACGAATTAGAAAACGCTTTACAACTATTTGAAAAATGTATAGATAAATCGATTTTGCCCGAAAAAGATAAAAGACGAAAAATGATAAATGAAAAAATAATTGATATTTGTAAAAAACTTGCTAAAATTAAGTATGAAGAGGGAGGACGGTCATATAAGAATAAAAAATATGAAGAGGCAATTAATTTATGGAAAAATGCGAAAAAATATTATAAAAAAGCGGAATTATCAAATAAAGCTGAAGAAATTCAAAAAATTATAGATAAAACAATTAAAAAATTTAATTTAAAAGTCGATAATGAGCCAGAAATCATTCTTATTGACGAATCAAAATAGAAGTCAATTTTTTTATGATGGTTTAATGAAATCAAATGAATAGAGAAATATTTTATTAAATAATAATGTAGATCTTTTTTTATAAAAAATCAAGATTTTTTCCTTAAACCTTAAAAACTTTTAAAATAGATAATAAAAACAGAAAATTACTGAAAAAAAGAAAATAATTTAAAATTTTTGAGAGTTAAACTGAGTATAATGGTAGTAGTAGACAAGAATGAAAGCACAAGTAGAAAAATAGGATGCTATACAGATAGATACAATAGACCGATTGATAATTTAAGAATATCAATTACTAATCGGTGTAATTTAAATTGTATTTATTGTCATAGGGAAGGAGTTAATAAAAATAGTTCAAATGAGATGACAGTACAAGAAATTACAAGGATTGTTAATGTTTCAACATATTTTGGAATTAAATATATTAAGATAACAGGGGGAGAACCTTTAATTAGAAAGGACATATTTGAGATTATAAAAAAAATTAGGGAAATACCCCAAATTGAAAATATATCGTTAGTTACAAATGGGACATTATTAGAAAAAATGGCATTAGATTTAAAAAAAGCAGGGCTGGACAGAATTAATATAAGTTTAGACACTCTTGATCCCTGTAAATTTTCAAATATAACACAAATGAGTGAGGAAAATCATAAAAAAATTTTAAGTGGAGTTATAAAAGCAATAGAAGTTGGACTTACTCCATTAAAAATAAATATGGTAATGTTAAAAGACATAAATGTAGAAGAATTTGAAACAATGTATGAATTTACAAGAGACCATAATTGTATTTTACAATGTATAGAGTTAGTCCCATTAGAAAACGGAAAGGATCAATTCGACAAACACATTGACCTTAAGGAATTCGAAAAAAATATTAAAAAAAGAGCTAATAAAATAATAATTAGACGGCTACAGAAAAGGAGAAAATATTTTCTTAGGGATGGAGGTATAATTGAATTTGTTTCACCATTTCACAATTCTGAGTTCTGCGCAAATTGTACTAAAATAAGGCTCACGAGTGATGGAAAGTTAAAACCATGTCTATTAAGAGATGATAATTTAATAGATATAATAACACCAATAAGAATGGGAGCATCAGATATTAAAATCAAAGAATTGTTTAAAGAAGCTATTAATTTAAGGGAGCCATTTTATAAAGAAAAATAAAAATAGTATTAAATTTATTCTCTAGAGCTCATTTTAGATAGTTTATTTTCTACTATCTCTTTAGCATTGAGCCATTTATTTAATTGTTCATTCATTTTTTGCTCAAAAGGAGTTCCCTTAAAAACAAGTGCATTTTCTTGTATCCATTTTCTAAGGTCCTTGTCATATGTACTCAAGGAATTCTGAATTTCAGCGCATCTAGATGATATTAGCTCCATAAATTCGCCTAACATACTCATGTAATAATTTATGCTCTCATCAATATTTTTTTCCATTTCTATATACATATTATTTAATTCGTCTAATTTTTGAGCGGGAATTACTTCTTCGGGTAAACTTTCTTCCGGGAATAATTGTTTAAAAATTAAATCGATTGTTTCAATTAAATTTTGAGAGAATTCATCTCCATATTCAGACGAGATATTTTTAATCATTTGTCTAGTTTCAGATAAAATGGGGATAAATCCATTATTTAAGTCAAAAAGTGTAAGATATACCAGTGGTTCAACTCCTTCCATTGACCCTGCATGTGCAGTCAAAAAGCCTTTATTTTGACTTGTAAAGACGACAGTGAAAATTGGTCTGCCAAGTCCACTACTTTCGCCTTTTTCCTTAGCAATAGCATCTACTGCTAATAAAGTACCACCTAATTCTTCGCTATCAGCTTGAAAATCAGGACGACTAACAAAAGCAATAGGAAGTCCCAATTCATTGGTGATACAATTTGCATAGACCGAAGGATTTCGGACATTTTCAAATAAATCATGAATTATATCAAAAGAGGAGTCATCTATTTTAAATGGTGGGACTCTATCGCCTTGATATAAAAGGGATAAAATCCTTTTTAATTTATTAAGACCAGAAAAATCATATCCTTCGAGTCCAAGTTGATTAACCCATAAATCAATTAATTCACGAATAGCAGAATCAATTATGTCAGCGTCCAGAACCCAGCGTGTTTTATAATCTAAAATAATTACAAGGCTACCAATTCCGATATCCAAACCAAATATTGCATAATCATTGAATACAGAAATATGTAAAAGTGATTTTCCTAGATTTAAAAACTCGACAATATCTTCTGTACTCCGAAAAATTGATGATTCAAGGGCACCGATACCTTCAATAGGTTTAGTCCTTAATACTTTTGCTATAACTAATCCGACAGTATCAATTACAAGAATTTGTTTAATTGCTCTTGAGCTACGCATAATTTTAGTTAAAGTTGTCTCTGGTGGAATAGTTGTACTCATATTTTTCACAGACTCTTAATAATTTATTATTTAATTTAAAAATAATATTGATTCAAATTAAATACTTTCGATTTTTTCTAAAATTAAAGTTCCATACCACATGAGGGACAGAATTTTGTTGCACCTTCCGGGAGCGGTTCACCGCAAGTTGGACAGAAGGACGGTTTAGAACTATTTGTATCATTATTTTCAGGTATTGAAATAGTAGATACAGTCTGTTCAGGAGTAATTTGAGCGACTTTTACACTAGAATCGGCACTTTTCGTATCAATAGATGAAGGTTCTTGCAAGTCATCTTCTTGAATGACTAAAGATTCTTCTAATAGTTTCGATCTTGTGCTTGAAATAGCATTCCATAGGATCGTCGGGATTTTTCTTGTCCGTTCATGATGTTTTTTGCAATATAATACTAAATTTGTTATACCACCTGATGAACTCATTTTTAAATCGGTCAATTCTTCTCCGCACCTACAATGATAGATCTGCTCCGTTAGCACATCAATCCACTTTAATTTATCATTCATAGGGAGTTTTATAATTTTTTTATGTCCTTTTTTACACTTAGCTATACATTGAGCTTGGTCCTTTACAATATTGATGATACCAACGATAAGAGGGTTCTTACAATGTTCACAAATAAATAATTCTCTATATTCATCCAATTTTTTGCACCATTCAATTTCAGAATAATGAGAAATTTTTTATATTGAATAGGAAACAATACTTACTATTTTAAATAAAATAAATTAAATAAACCTTTTGGAAAAATTGTGATTAAAAAGATAAAATTTGATGTACTAATTAAATAATATATAGATTATTAGCTAATCCATTGACTTTTAAATTTTTTTCCGGGTTGTAGAATATTATTTGGGTCAAATATCTTTTTGATTTCATACATATAATCAAGTGATCTGCCATGTTCTATTCTATTGAACCCACCTAATCTATCACCATCTCCAATATAAGTAGACATAGTCCCTTCTTTTTTAATTGCCATTTCAGACATTTCTTTAACATAATTGTAAAAGTTTTTAACATTTTCATTGGTGGAATCGTCTACAAAAACTGCAAATGAGATGCTCGGAGATATTCTATTTGGTCTTTCATTATAGACACACATTCCTAAAATTTGAATATCATATTTTTTTGCAATTTGATTATATAATTCATAAGCCTCTTGAATTCTGCCAATAGGTATTCCTAGATCTGCTGAACCAAACTTTTTGACCCTCTGAGAATCAGGCCATTTTTGGACAAACGGAATTAAACTTAAGGTATGTTTACTGGACCACCAAGAATCAATAATTTCGCGTTCCTTAACTATTTGACCATTTGTTAAGATCTTTTTTGCATAATTTTGAGAAAAATCTGCAACCTCTTTATCACCATTAAAAGATATAAATAGTATAGATTCAGCCCAATCAGGAATTTCAGGTTCTTTGCCAAATTTTTCTCTATAAGCTTGCGTATAAAATCCAAGTCGTGATTTACAATTAATGTGGGCGCTTTCAACGCTTAGACCAGACTGTAATAGTCTATTTAGTCCATTTAATGCATCTTGAATTGACCTAAAAAGATATCCATCGATAGCTCGAGTTTCAGGAATTGGAAAGATGTTTAGAGTAACTTCAGTAATTATCCCTAGAGTACCTTCCGCCCCAATTAAAAGCCAATGTAATTTATAACCAGTAGATGTGCATAATGCTTTTCGATGACCTATTCTAAGAATTTCTCCAGTCCCAGTGACTATTACAGCATTTAAAAGAAAATCTACAGACCTACCATATTTTATTCCAAAAGTTGAATCATTATCACAAGAAATAGCTGCACCTACTGTGCTGGATGGCTTAGATTCAGGGTCATGAGGCCACCATAGACCTTCTTTTTCTAAATATTCATTTAATTTTAGTACTGTTATCCCAGCTTGAGTAGTTACTGTAAAATTCTTCTTATCAATTTCTAAAACTTTATTTAGACCTTTTGTCTCAAGTGCAATTCCACCATGAACTGGTACCGCACCACCACCCATTCCTGTTAGCCCAGCAATAGGAGTGACTGGGATTTTATATTTATTTGCGACTTTTATAATTTCCGAAACTTCTTTTGTAGAATTAGGTCTAACAACTATATTCGGTAAATGCGTGTCGTCTTTAGGACGGGGAGACCAATCTCTAGAATAAGTCATTAAATGAAAATCTTCGGTTTTAATTTTATCATTACCTATTTTTTCTTTCAATTCATTTAAAATTTCTTCAGAAATCAAATAATGTACCTCAAATGATTTATTCGCTAGTAAGGAAACTACATATAAATTTATTTAAAATTATGCTTCATATTGATGACATTTATAGTTCTTTTTATAGGATCAGCTGGTGCAGGTAAATCAAGTTTGGTCGAAAATTTTGGAAAATGGATTAAAAATAAGAGAAGAGAAAGTGTAAAACTCGTCAATCTTGATCCAGGAGCCGTTGTTTTACCATATAAACCGGATTTTAATATAAGAGATTTTATTACTGTAGAGCAGATAATGGTTGAAGAGAATTTAGGGCCAAATGGAGCGATTATTAAGGCTAATGAAAAAGTTATAGAGAATCTGGACGAATATATAAAAAAGTTTAAAGACTTTAGGAGCGAATATATACTAATAGACACACCAGGGCAACTTGAATTATTTATTTTTAAGGACATAGCATTAAAGTTATTAGATAGATTATCTCAAGAATTCAGGGTTATAGGAATTAATGTAATTGATTCTAATCTCACAAAAAAATCATCAGAATTAGTTATTGCTTATTTATTTAGTCATATTTTATCATTTCGATTAGGAATTGAAATTTCAAATATACTTCATAAATCAGATCTTGTTAGTCATTCAAAAATTAAAAGATTATTGAATAACCCAACAGACTTAATTAATGACCTTAAGAATGAAAAAGGAACTATTGTAGATTTAACTTTGCTGATATTAAAACATTTATTAGATTTATATCCCTTGAGTAGATTAATTTCCACTTCAATTTATGGAAATATAGGGTTTGCTGAGTTATATGATTTAATTAACGAGCATTTTTGTTCTTGTGGCGATTTAAGTTAAATAAAATATTTAATTGACACCGCATGTTTTACATTTCGGGTTTTTTTTGATTATAATCGATTTAAATTTCATTAAACGGCCGTCAATTACCAGAAATTCACCTATTAAATTTTTACCTATTTTAGTCAAGTATTTAATAGCCTCGGTTGCTTCAATAGATGCAGTAATTCCGACTACTGATCCTAAAACGGGAAATTTTCCCATAGGAGGAATATCTTCAGGATAAAAACAATTTAAGCACGGAGATTCTTCATTTTTTGGGTCAATAAACATAACTCTTCCTTCTAATCCATAAATCGCGCCATGAACGAAAGGAATTTTATTATTAATACAATAGCGGTTTACTAAAAATCGTGTTTTAAAGTTATCCAAACAATCTACTATTAAATCAGCCCCATTTAGTAGTTTATCAGCACTTTTTTCATCAAGAGTTTCATTAATACCGACAATTCTAATATCTTTATTTAATTTGGATAATTTCATTTGTGCTAATAGAGCCTTAGGTTTATTAATATCATCTTCATTATAGAGGACTTGTCGATTTAAATTACTTAGTTCTAAAATATCATTATCAATAATTCGTATATTACCAATACCTGCGGCAGCTAAATATAATAATACAGTAGATCCTAAACCACCAGCCCCAATAACTATAACAGTACTATTTTTTAATCTAAGTTGGCCATCTAAACCCCAATTAGAGATAATTATTTGACGGTCATAACGTTCTAATTCATTTTTTGAAATCGGTTTTTTTTCCATATTATTCACGTTTTTTAGATTTTCTTAATAATTTTAAACATTATTTATTTTTAATTAGATTAAAAAAAATCATTAATCCTGAACATAATAAATAAATAAAAAATTCAAATATAAACCTTTTTCATATTATTTATAGCATTTTTCACTAAATTATCAATATTAATATCCGATTCAAATTTAATTACTTTATTAATATCTCCTTTTGTTATAGGAAATTTTGGTACTGCAGTACAAGAATCGATAAATTCGGTTGAGATTTTGAATGTACCTATTTTCTTGGCAATATCAATAATTTCTTCCTTATCGAGTCCAATTAATGGTCTGAATACTGGAATTTTTATTGAATCATTAAGAATATATAAATTGTCAATCGTTTGGCTTGCAACTTGTCCTAGATTTTCCCCTGTAACAATAGCTTTAGCTTTTTCCTTTTTTGTGATGACTTCTGCTATTCTATAAAGCATTCTTTTACACAATAAACAAGTATAATTTTTTGGCGCATTTTTTAGAAATAATTCTAAATTTGGGCCATGAGGAATGATATAAAAATAAAATTTTTTCCTGGGATCAAAGGTTCTTAATTTTTTTATTAAATTGATAACTTTATCAATATTTTTTTTGGATAGATATGGATAATTATCAAAATATATTGGTCTAATATAACATCCTCGCTTCATCATCATCCAAGCAGCGACCGGGCTGTCAATACCTCCAGAAATCAATGCAATAACTTTACCTTGAGTCCCAATTGGTAATCCACCCATCCCAGATATTTTATTATGAAAAATATAGGAATTCTTATCTCTTATTTCAATATAAATCGTCCTTTTTGGAGAAGACAAATTTACAGAAATATTTCTATCTGAAAAAGTGGTTAATACATTTTTACCAACTATTCTAGCAATATCTATTGAGGAATAATTATGGGTACCAGTCCTTCTAACTTTTAAAGCAAAAGTATCCCCATTTTCTAAAATTTGATCGGCAAGTTTAAGCGTTACTTTAGAAATGGAATTAATTTCGTTACTTGCTTCTAAAACTTCACTAAATGAAATAATTCCACTGACTTTTTTCAATAATGAACAGATATTGCTTGTTAATTTTATATCTAAAAAAATTCTACCTCTTGTCGGTAAGAATTTAATATTTTTATAACTAATATTATTTAACTCTAATATGGACTTAATATTTCTAATTAATTGTTTTTCCCATTCTAATCTAATTCTTGGGCTTTTAAGCGCTATTTCGCCATATCTAATTAAAATCATAATAATCCAATATATATAATTTTTTAAATTAAGAAAAATTCTCTTAAATAAATATGTATGTAGATTTTGTAAAATTGGAAGAAAAATTTTAATACAATATTTAATTATTGAACTCAACATCAAAAATAAATGAATTATAGACAAAAAATATGCCAGGATAGTCTAGTCGGCGAGGCGACGGCCTGCAGAGCCGTTTTACATGGGTTCAAGTCCCATTCCTGGCTTAATATTTTTTAAAATAAATATTTATATTGATTTTTTAATAAAATCTAAGCTCATATTAAAGGATTTTATGCTATGAGTTATGTATCCCATTGAAATTATATCAATATCTAGTTTTGCGTAAGACTCAATGTTTTGAGGTGTAATATTTCCAGATATTTCTATTTTTATATTATTACGGAGCTTTTTTAATTCATTTATTGTTTCGTTTGCTAATTCAGGAGAAAAATTGTCTAGCATTAATATATCTACCCCTAATTTGGCGCCTTTTAGTGCTGCATTTTTATTTTCAACTTCCAATTCAATTTTTTTAGAAAAACTAATCTGATCCTTTAATTTTTTAATAGAATTCTCAAGATTTTCTATACAAAAAAGGTGATTTTCCTTAATTAATACCATATCATCTAAAGCTATTCTATGAGTATCACCTCCACCGATCATTACCGCTCTTTTTTCAAAATACCGAAATCCGGGAGTAGTCTTACGAGTGCATGCAATTCGTATCTTTTTATTTATTTTTCTAACCTTTTCAATTATTTTATTTGTTTCTGTTGCAATTCCACTCATTCTCATCAAGATATTTAAAATCGTTCGTTCAACGGTCAAAATAGTTTTGGCTTTTCCATCTATTTCTAATATTCTTGAACCTTTTGAGACTTTATCTCCATCTTTGACAATTTGAATAGGTTTTAATTGAGCTAATTCGCAAATAGAGACAGCCTCATTTATCCCAGCAATTATTCCATCTTGTTCAGCTATTATTACCGCTTTTGCTTTTAAATCGTCGGAAATTAATAGATTTGATGTAAGGTCTCCAAATTGTATGTCTTCTTTTAAAAAATAAAGTAATTTTTCCTTTAATAAATATGGTGGTATTTCCATTCTGATCAACAAGAAAATTTTATTATTTTAAATTCTTAACCTTTTCTAATTGTTTTCGCATTTTTTCCCAATGAATTCCTTCATAATATATTTTACCGCACTCTTTATTTTTACATATCCAGAATTTTTTAAATCTTTGATAAGTTTTTTGGGGTACTTTTCCAAATACCGCTTCTTTTTTAATTGGAATTAATTCACTATTGCAAATAGGACATCTGGATTTGCTTGAATTAAGTTCTAAGTTAATTGAAAATGTCTTGTAAATTTTATTAAAATTTTTGATGAAATCAACCGAAGTTAATAATATTACAGGTATATTTTTTGATTTTGCTCGTTGGGACAGCTGAATATCTCTAGTAATAATTATTCTATTTTCTTTTTTTGCAATTTTTAAAATTTCTGAGTCGTCCATATCGAAAGGGTAAAATGTATCATACCCTAAAATTCTTAAAAACCTTGTAATTCGACCGTGCATTGCATCAGAAAGAAATTTCATTGGTATCAATTAAATGTTATTATTTATTTATTTATTTAATAATACATTACCATTTCCTGGTTTTATTAAAATTTCATCTTCCTTCATGACAATTTGACCATTATTTATCGACATTATAGGTTTACCAATACATTTCATTCCATCAAATGGTGAGAATTTTGCTTTTGAGAAAAATCGATCGGAATTTATTTTATATTCGCTTTTTAAATCAATGATTACCAAATCTGCATCATAACCTTCGGAAATTACACCTTTATTTTTTATGTTAAATAATTTAGCTGGATTTTCGGCAAAGGATCTACATAAATTAAAAATATCAAATTCATTTTGGTTAATTTTTGTTAAAAATATGGGTAAAACCGTTTCTAATTGCGGAATTCCAGATGGAGCATCTAAAAAATTTAATTTTTTCTCTTTAATAGAATGAGGCGCATGATCCGTTCCAATAACATCAATAATTCCTGATTTTAATGCCTTTAAAAGATTTTCTTGATTTGGAGAAGGCCGCAATGGTGGTAGCATTTTTGCGTAAGTACCTTTTTCATAAAGGTCTTTATCAGATAAAAATAAATGATGTGGAGTTACTTCGGAACTTATTTTCATTATATTACCAGAATTTTTATATTTAGTTAATAAATCAATATCATCAGAAATACTCAAATGGCAAAAATGGATATGACCATTAATTTCTTTACAGCTATTTATAATTGTATCAATAGTGCGGTATTCATTAGTATTATCATGAATTTTTAAAAAAAATGAAATATCATTATTATTTTTAATCGTTTTTGATTTTTCATCAACATATTTTTTAAATTCTGGATGAATTAAGATAGTAATACCTTTTTCTGAGCATTTATTTATCAATTTTTTAAAAGAATTAATGTCATTATAATTATAATTAGTAATTGGGTTGTTTAATAATAATTTTATTCCAAAAATACCGATTTTTTTCATTTCGTCTAGTTCAGAAAAATCTTTGGGAATTCCGGAATAAAAACCAACATTACATAAAATTTTTTTTTCTGCAACTTTAACCTTATTTTTTAATGTTTGGACAGATATAGTCGGAGGTTTAGTATTTGGCATATCAAGAATTGTAGTTATTCCTCCATGTATAGCAGCAGCCGTGGCAGTATAATAATCTTCTTTATATGAGAGTTCCATATCTCGGCAATGGACATGAGTATCAATCAGACCAGGTATTATAAATTTGTTTTTTATATCAATAATTTTATTTGATTTTATTAAATTAGAAACTTTACCTATTTTGATGATTTTGCTATTATTTATTGACAAGCCACCTTCAAAAATTCTATTTCTTAAAACAATTTTACAATTAATTAGATTTAAATCGCATGGCGCTCTTCTATAATCATTTGTCAATTTAAAATGCCACCAATAAAATTATTTTTATAATTTTAATCGTTAATTAAATAAAATAAGTTCCAAATAAATAAACCTAAGGAAATTAAAAATGATAATTGGATTAATTGGAAAAATTGGGTCCGGAAAAGATAGTATTGCAGAAATCCTTATAAAAAAATTTAATTTTCATGAGCAAATCAGATTTAGCGACCCAATCACAGAATTTTTAACAGCAATTAATCTGGATTTAAATAGAGAAAATTATCAAAAAATTGGATTTTATTTGAGAAAGATATTTGGGGAATATATAATTATTGATACGATTGTTAGAAGAATCAAGAATAAAATTAATCGAAATTTAATTGTAAACGGAATTAGATATAAATTGGAATTTGATGCCATAAAAAATCTTGGTGGAGTAATAATTGGAATTGAAATTGATGACGAAAAAAGATTTCAACGAATAAATACAAGGAAAAGATTTGGACAAAAAATAAGTTGGAATGAATTTAAAGAATATGATAATAAGGAGACAGAAATACAGATTGAATCGCTTCTTAAATTGGCAGATTTTACAATTTCAAATAATGGGACACTAATAGATCTTGAAAAAGAGATTGAAAAATTATTAAAATTAATTAACTTTAAGAATTCTTAATTTAAAATTTCTATATTATCTTATTTTCTAAAATGATTACAATATTTCTTAGAATTTTTTAAAAATAAACACATAACAAATTTTTAGGAAAAATTCATTTCCAATAGAAATCTTTTTTTATCACAAATTTAAATTTTTGAAAAAAAAAAGAATATAAATAATAATTTAGAACTCAGTTAATATTAAAGGCTTTAATTAGAATCAATAAAACTATTATAATTATCGTTAAATCTATTGCTCAAAATAAAGGGTAGTCTATAAGCCTAAAGACTTAATATTTTATTTAAAAGAATATAACGATTAAAAAATACATGTTTAATACCATAGAATAAAAAATACTTTAAATTTTCTTAGACATTTTAAAAATTTTGATCATTTACTAAAAGCTAATAAATTTTAATTTACAATTAATTTTGGTAAATATTAAAAAGAACCAAAAAATTTATGAATTATCAAGAATTAACAACATTCTTGACCAAGATTGAATATTAAAATTCGAATATGATAGTAAATAAAGATTTGGAAAGTAAACAAATTAAAAGATCAGAACATTTATAGTATATAAAAAGCAGGGATAGCCAAGCTGGTCAACGGCGCTGGACTATCTAGTCGAAAGATTAGATCCAGACTCAAGATAGTAATAATAAGATATCCAGTCGTGTAGACGTACATGGGTTCGAAAATTTCCTAAAATTGGAAATCGAAAATCCCATTCCCTGCACTTATTTTATTTTTGGTGTCCATTTTATGAATAATTTATTTGAATACATAAATAGCATAGATCCTAAGTCCATTTTAATAAGTAGTCACATTAATATGGACCCAGATGGCTTAAGTAGCGCTATAGCACTAAGTTTTCTGCTTAAAAAATTTGGAATTAAATCAAAAATAAAAATATATTCGGACAATTTCACCTTAATTACAAAAAAAATAATCGAATTTTTTAATCTTAAAGATAATTTTATTAATAGTATATCAAATATTAAACCAGATTTAATTATATTAGTGGACGTAAGTAATATAGAAATAATAGGTAATGTAAAAGATTTTATAATAAACAAGACCCCATTTATTATTATCGACCATCACGCATTTATGCAAAATAAAGATTATTTACCGATATTTTCTATAATAAAGGAAGATTATTGCTCAACTTCAGAAATAATTTTTGAAGTATTTGAATCCTTAAACTTAGAATTGGGTATATTGGAAGGAAAAATTTTATTATTAGGAATTATATATGATACCAAACATTTTATTATAGCGACCAATAATACATTTTATATAATTAATAAAATTTTATCGTTAGGTATTGATTATAAAGAAGTATCAAAGTTATTAAGATATCCTATGGAATATTCTGAAAAAATTGCAAGATTAAAGGCAGGAAATCGAGCGAAAATATATACAATTGAAAATTGGGTTTTAGCCACTTCAGAAGTAAGCTCTTATGAGGCTAGTGCATGTCGAGGTCTGATAGTAATGGGAGCAGACGTTGCAATTGTAAGATCTATTAAAAATAATGAATTAAGAATAAGTTTAAGATCAACACAACAATTTTATGAAAAAACAAATATTTCAATGAGTGATATTAGTAATGAAATAGCGAAAATGTTTTCAGAATCAAATGGTAACAATTTAACTGGTGGAGGACATTCATCTGCAGCCGGAATAAATGGGAATATAACAGATAAAAATATAATAAAGACAATTGTCGAATTAATTAAAGATAAATTAAAAAATAAATTTTAATTTCAATTGTAGGAGTCTATCATGGAAATTATTAACATCAAAAATTTAAGTTTTGCATATTCATCTAATCCAACAAAAATGATTTTAAAAGATATCAATTTAAAAATTAATAGAGGTGAATTTATTTTATTATGCGGTCCAACAGGGTGTGGAAAAACTACTTTAATTGAATGTTTAAATGGATTAATACCACATTTTCATTCAGGGATCTTTGAGGGGCATGTAATAATAGGGGATAAAGATACTAGAGATTATCCAGTACACGAATTTAGTAAATATGTGGGGCTACTTTTTCAAAATCCAGAGAACCAACTTGTCTCAATGAATGTCGAAAAAGAACTTAGTTTTGCACTTGAGAACTTTGGAATTAATCCAATAGAGATTAAAGCTCGAGTAAATGATGTGTTAAAGATTATGAATATAGAAAATATACGATATAAAGCACCCTATGACCTTTCAGGAGGGCAACAACAAAAAGTTGCTATTGCCTCAATACTTACATTAGACCCGGAGATAATTATTTTCGATGAACCCACGTCAAATTTGGACCCCGTTGGAGCCATGAAAATTTTGGCATTAATAAGCGATTTAAATAAAAGATATAAAAAAACAATTATATTAATTGAGCACCGATTAGAAATGGTCTTGAGATATGCTACAAAAATTATAGTAATGAACGATGGAAAAATAATTAGTAAAGGAAAAACAGAAGAGATAATAATCGAAGATATCCTTGAAAAAATTGGTCTGAGAATTCCAAAATCAGTGATATTATATAAACTTTTAAAAAAAGATGGATATAATTTAGAAAATATACCTTTAACTCCTGAAGACCTTGCAAATTATCTATTAAAATTAGGGGGTTAATAATTTTGATAGAAATATATGACGTGTCGTTTTATTATCCTAATAAAAATATCGCATTAAAAAATATAAATCTGCGCATTAATTCAAAAGAGTTTGTAGGTATTTTGGGGGAAAATGGTGCTGGAAAAACTACTTTAGCTAAATGTATGAATGGACTATTAAGACCACAATCAGGAAAGATATTAATAGATGGTGAAGATATATCAAAATATTCTGTAGCTCAATTATCTAAAAAAATTGGGTTTGTTTTTCAAAATTCGGACCATCAAATTTTTGCTCAATCAGTTGAAGAAGAGGTGAAATTTGGGTTAAAAAATTTTAATTTTACAAAAGAGGAAATACATAAAAGAACTGAAGAAATTTTGAAAAATTTAAATTTGTTTCAATATAGAAATACCATACCTTTTGATTTAAGTGGTGGTGAAAAAAAGCGAGTTGCTCTTGCTTCTGTTTTATGCTTGAACCCAGATATTCTAATTCTTGATGAGCCAACTATTGGTCAAGATTCACAGCAAAAAAAATATTTGATTAACTTAATTGATGATTTAAGAGATCAAGGTAAAACGATCATAATAATTACGCACGATATTGAATTTGCTTCTGAATATATCCCCAGAATTATTGTTATGGGAAATGGTCGGATAATAGCTGATGGACCAAGCAATATAATCACCAATAATGAATTTATTTTAGAACGAACAAATTTAATCTTACCTCAATTGTCTGTTTTGACAAAGATTTTGAAATCAAGCGATAAATTTAAAGATTTCAATGGTGATCAGACAGATATTTTAAATTATTATAATGAATTAAGAAGATATATATAGGAAGTAGTTGTTAATTGTCGCAAAATACTATAAACCTATTAGACATTTTCAAATTTAAAAGAAAAAATACTTTTATTCATAATTTAGACCCCCGTACAAAATTATATTTTGCTATAACTATTTCAATTTTGTCGTTAATATTTACAGATATTATTCCTTTATTAATCATTTTTGTGTCAATGATCCCAATTTTCATTGTAGCAAAATCATTAAAGCATTGGATAAAAACTCTGCAAGGTTTATTTATTTTATTATTGATAATAATAATAATAGATACATTATTTATCTCATTTTCTGTTGCAATTTCAATGATATTTAGGTTATTTAATTTGATAACGTCATTTTCGTTATTTTTCTTGACAACACATCCTGACGATTTTTCACAAGCACTAATACAAATGTATGTCCCTTATTCTTTTGCTTTTGCATTAAGTTTATCTGTTAGATTTATTCCAACTCTTGGGATTGAAACACAAACAATTATGGACGCACAAATGAGTAGAGGCCTAGAGCTGCAAAAAGGGAATATTATAAAGCGAGTTAAGAACTTTATCCCAATAATTATACCTATGATTGTATTATCAATAAGAAGGGCAATCCTAATTGCAGAAAGCCTTGAATCAAGGGGCTTTGGAATAATTAAGAAACGGACTTATCTATATAAATTAAATATGAATTGGAAGGACTATTCGATAATAATTCTTCTGACATTTATAATGATTATTTCAATAATATTTATTAATCTTGGATTGCCTTCATTTTTATTAATTAAAATACCTTTTTAAAAATTGGAAAAAACAGTTTCTCTTAAATATAAAAATATATTAAAAAATGGGAAGAAAAATGGAAGATTTAAAAAGAGTTGTTGATGATATCCATAAAATCAAAATCCAAGGGGCTACAAATATTGCTATGACTGGAATTAAAGCTTTTTCTGATTATATTCAATCTGTCAGTATTGATAATTTAAAAACATTAAAAAAAGAAATTGAAAAAGCACAGTCATTACTGAGCAATGCTAGACCTACGGAACCAGGATTAGTAAATGGACTAAGGCATGTCATTCAAGGTTTAAATATTGAAAATCTTGATGAAAAAAATGTCGTTAATTCGGTAAAACATAGAATCCAAATTGTAAGTTCATATTATATTCAAATGATTAAGGAAGCTAAAGAAGTCATTGGTGAAATAGGTGCAAGAAGAATTGAAGATGGTAGTACTATTATGACGCACTGTCATTCATCAGTTGTATCAAATATTTTCAGTACAGCAAAAAAAATGGGCAAAGATTTTCAAGTTATATGCACAGAGACGCGACCAAAATATCAGGGTAAAATTACAGTAAGTGAACTACTTGAAAATGGAATCCCAACGACATTAATTGTTGATTCAGCCATGAGATGGATTTTAAAGCATAAAACAGTGGATTTAATTATAACAGGTTGTGATTCTATAACTTCAGAAGGTACTATTGTTAACAAGATAGGTTCTAGATTGTTGGCACTTGCAGCTCATGAAATGGACGTCCCATTTTATGTTGCAACCCCATTAATTAAATATGCCCCAAATACGTCATTAGGTTATCTTATAGAAATTGAAAAAAGAAGTCCTGATGAAATATGGCATGACCGTCCTAATGATAAGAATTTAACAATTTTAAATCCAGCTTTTGAAACTATTTCTAGGGAATATATTGATGGTTTGATAACTAATGTAGGAGTTTTTCCACCCACTTTGATTTTTCATATTTATGAGAATCACATTTCAAATATTATAAAAAAGTTACGTAAATTGGAGTGATTAATAAATGAGTTATGACGATTCAATTTATTTTTCTAATCCAGAGGATATTGACCCTAAAGATAATATTATTGCAAAATATATTGTTGAATCAAAACTATCATTACAAAAAGTAGGTAAAATTATTGCAGCAGAAGAATCGATAGGGACATGGGCAAAGTTAGAGCATGATATTGAATTTATGAGAGAAGATTTAGCCGGTAAAGCTTTCGAGTTTTCTGGTACAAATTCTGGGATGATTGCTATAGCTTACCCAGTAGATCTATTTGACATTGAAACAGGCAGTATACCTAATTTATTAAGCATAATTGCAGGAAATTTATTTGGACTAACTGAACTAAAAAAGGTAAGACTTGTAGATGTCAATTTTCCTGAAAAATATGTAAGATATTTTCCGGGCCCTAAATTTGGAATAGAAGGAATTAGAAAGATTTGCGGAACCCAAGATAGTAAAAGGCCCCATATTGGTACTATTATTAAACCAAAAGTTGGTCTAAATCCAAAACAAACAGCATTAATAGCTTATAGAGCAGCTAAAGGCGGACTTGATTTAATAAAAGACGATGAAACATTGACAAATCAAAATTTCTGTCCTTTTGAACAAAGATTAACTAGTGTAATGGAAAAACTAGATACTTTTAAAGAAGAATCCGGTAAAACTGTTTTATATGCAGTAAATATTTCATCTGATTATGATAAGTTACTTGATTTAGCAGATTTTGCAAAGGATAATGGCGCAAATTGTTTAATGATTGACGTTCTAACTTGCGGTTTTAGTGCTGTAAAAATAATAGCAGAAGATGAATCAATTAAATTACCAATACATATTCATAGGACCATGCACGGAGCAATAACAAGGGCAAGGAGCTATGGAATTTCTATGCTTGTAATTGCAAAGCTAGTAAGGCTGGTAGGAGGAGACCAATTACACAGTGGAACAGGTGCGGGTAAAATGGGAGATGTAGATGAACTTCCAGAAATTCAAGAGATTTATAAATTTTTGCGGAGTGATTGGTACAATCTTAAAAAGACTTTTCCAGTAGCATCAGGTGGGATTCACCCAGGAATTGTCCAAAGAAATATTGAACTACTAGGAAAAGATATTGTCATTCAAGCTGGAGGTGGTGTCCACGGACACCCAGATGGTACTGAAGCTGGAGCAAGAGCAATGGTACAAGCAGTATCAGCCACTATCCAAGGAATTAAACTAAATGACTATGCTAAAACTCACAAAGAATTAAAAATTGCTATAGATTTATGGGGAGAACTTTATAAAAAATAAAAAGATACTATGATAATATATGAAACAATTTGAATCAGAAATTCGCATCAAAATAAAAGATTTTTTACATTTTGAAAAAAAATTATACAATCTAAACGGGGAAATAATAGAAAAATACAGCTTTATTGATTATATTTTTTTACCTATTAAAGAGATAAATTGGGATCTAAAAACAAAATGTATGCGAATTCGAGAATATATAGGCAAAAACGAAAGTAAAATACTCTTTTCACATATAAAAATCCACAAATATAAAAAATTTCAATTTAAACAATCAGTATACCCTGGTGGAAAATTAAATTTATACACTGGAAATCGCATTTATGCAGAAAATATATTAAAAGATTTAGGATTTAAACACTCTTTTACAATAGAAAAATCGAAAGGTTATTTATATAAAATTCCAAAAACACCAGATTGTAATGAATTTATTATTGCCTTGGAAGAGATCACATATTGGAGAGCAGAAAAAACATACGATAAAAAAGTTATTTTTTTAGCTGAATTAGAAGTTTGGGCAGATACTTATGAAGAAATATCGAACATTTTTAAAAATAGGTTAGAAATTCTACAAATTCCAAATAAGGAAATATTAAGTGATTCAGTACCTTATTATTTGTCAAAGAAATTGAAAATTTGATTAATTGGAAGATACCTCTTTAATGAATAACTTAATAAAAAGAGGCAATTTATCTTTAGGAATTCTTGCACCACATGCATATTTATGGCCTCCGCCAAAACCTTCACATGTTTTAGAGATTTTGGTAATAATATTATGGATTGGTTTATTGCTCCGAATACTAATTCGTACCATTAATTTATCTTTTTTTCTGGACCTTTTTACAAAAATTCCAATAATAGATTTAAGAAATAAAAAGATTCGTGTAATAGCAGTAGGACTTGGTCTATCACCTATAGCTATAGCATAATCTATATCGGGTATATCGACCATTATTCCTGCAGCGAGACCAATATATTTTTTAAATATATGTAGAATGCTAATTTTTTTATCGACTATTTCCATATTTTCTAAAACTTCTTTTTTAATTTTATCTAGGAATATTCGTCTTCTTCCAGCTCGGTTGTAAATTTTATGCATCTTTTTTTCTTTTTCGAAAAGAATACACTCTAAAAAGTCATAGCCATTTTTTATACCTGCAAGATTGATTGCGTATAGATCAAAAGATTTTTCCCATCTGAATTTTAGCAGGCGTTCGTAAATATTAGGGCTTATTCTACGGTCTGCAACAGCGCCAAGACACATTAGAAATTCAGCTTTATCGCGGTCTTTAATTGCAATATAATTTTTATATTCTCTATAAACAAGTTCGCTACAACACACTGAAGTGTCTCTAATTACCTTAATATTATTCTGTATTAGTTTTTTATCAAAAGATTCATGGATCATATGATGGTCTATTAAAGTGATTTGAAATCCTTTTTTTGCAAGTTTAATCAATAAATCTTTATATTTTTCGGTATCATCTGCATTTAAATCAAAAATAAACAAATTACATGGATCTTCTCTTTTTATTATCTGATATAATAAAATATTAATATATCTAACTGTCGAATATCGTGTAGTTTCTAAAGTTTCGCCTAACTTTTTACTTTTTTCAGTAAGTAAAAATATTCCGACACTACACCAACCATCAGCATCAGCATGGGTTATGATCAAATAATTGCCTCAGTTTTATGTTTTAATTAATTAATCAATTACCTTTTTAAGAATTTTTGTAATTTTCATAAAAAAAGGTTCAATATCTTTTTTATTCTGAGATTGAATACCAAATTCAATCCATCTTAATAAATTATCTTCAATTAGGCCAGTTAGTTCAAATTTACAATTATTAATTATCCCCGAAATGGAAATAGATTCAATGGGAGTTTTAAGATTTTTGATTATATTATATGGGGGATTGGGTAAATTGTCTAAAATTAAGATGGGTTGACTTTTTAAATCTTTTCTAGGCATCCCACAGATCTCAATTTTTATTTTTTCCCATTTATACTCATTTAAATATTCTAAAAATTGCTCTATAGTAATTTTGTTCATAGTTGAGGAAGTCAATACCAGATTTTCTTCAAACAATATGCTTCACTAATTGAATTATTATAGTAATCCATTAAAAGATATTTTATTAATTTTTTCTAATTAAATGAAAATTCACATTAAATTTAAAATTTTATAATATTAATGTTAAATTAATGATTGGTGTCTATAAAAAAGGAACTATTTGTTTAGAAGATTTGATAAAAAATGCCAGGTCTAATCCAGAGATAGATAAAGCAGGAGCAATAGTTACTTTTACAGGAATTGTCAGGAGTATTAATGCCGATAAAATAGTAAAAGAATTAGAAATAGATTCTTACAAAGAAATGGCTGAAAAAGTCTTAAAAAAGATTGCAAATGAAGAAAAGAAAGATGGTATCATTGATATTCAAATTGTACATCTAATTGGAAAATTTTTAAAAGGTGAAGATCTAGTATATGTTGTCATTTTAGGGGAACATAGGAAAGAATGTTTTGAAACGCTAGAACGTGTAATTAATAGATATAAATCTGAAGCTCCATTTTGGAAAAAGGAAATTTTGGAGTCTGGGAAAGAATTCTGGATTGGAGATCCTATTAATGATATCAATTAATGAATTACTTGAAAATTTTTTAAATGATGTTTTTAAATGAGTCATTACATTATTATTTTATAAATTTGAATTTTTGGTGCGTTTTTATTGTCAGAGAAAAAAGATCCGAAATCATTTGAATTATATTTATTGAAAAAAAGAATAGACATTTTGAAAAAGAAAAAAGGATACCATACAGCCCTTATTTCGCTTTATATCCCCGGAAATAAAACTCTCAGTGATGTAACTAACTACTTAAAAAATGAATATGGACAAGCATCAAATATAAAATCTAAATCAAATAGAAAAAATGTTATGGATGCAATAACATCAATTATTGCTAAATTAAAAGTGATTAAAACGCTTCCAGAGGAAGGAATAGCTATTTTTGTGGGTGCTATTCCGACAAACGGTGCAGGTACGGAAAAACTTGAGAGTTATATTGTATTACCCCCTGAAAATATTACTACTTTCAGGTATTATTGTTCTTCAGAATTTTATTTAGACCCATTAATTGAAATGCTTCGTCCAAAAAATGTATTTGGACTAATAGTTATTGATAGATCTGGTGCTACTTTTGCAACGCTCCAAGGTTCTACACTGAACATAGTTCAAAATATATCATCAGCAGTTCCGGGTAAACATGGAAAAGGTGGGCAATCTCAGAGAAGGTTTGAACGGTTAATTGAACAAGCTACGAGTGAGTTTTTCATAAGAGCAGGAGAACATATGAATAAAATATATTTACCATTATTAGAAGGAGAAGAAGGCAATAAACTTGAGGGGATAATTATAGGAGGATCTGGACCAACAAAAGAGAAATTTGCAGAATCAAATGTATTTGATTATAGATTAAAAGAAAAAATTATCAGTATTGTAGATGTAGGGTATAATGATGAAGCGGGAATAAAGGAGTTAATCAAAAAATCAGAAGATTTATTGGAAAATTTTCAATTTATAAAAGAAAGAAATCTTGTACAAAAATTTATGATGCATATAGCGAAAGATACTGGATATGCAATTTATGGTGAAGAGGAGATTAGAAAATATCTAAATATGGGAGCCATTGATGTTTTATTATTATCTGAAAATTTAGACTATATCAGAGTACAAATTGAATGTAATAATTGTGGCTGGAATGAAGAACAAACAATGCGATCACAAGAATTTTCTAAATTTGAAGATAAAATTTCAGATATCCATTGTCCTAAATGTAATAGCTCACTCATTTCTGTAAAAAGCAAAGTAGATCTTATTGAATATTTGGGTAATTTGGCTGAATCAGTTGGGACAAGAGTTGAAATTATTTCTGGTAGTACTGAAGAGGGCGGACAATTCTGGGCGGGTTTTGGTGGCCTAGGTGCAATTTTAAGATATAAAGTCGAGGATAAATAAAATTCATGGTAAATTATTAATTTTTTATTAAAAAAAATAAATTAGTTTATGCCCTGTTTAATATTATAATAAAAAATCTAATTATTTTAAATAAATTTTTAGTACAAAAGTTTTATCATTCAATTAAAATTAGTTTTTCATGACTTTTATGTCCTTTCAATATAGTAATCTCTGTCTTTTTTTTATTAAAATATTCAGATAATATTTCAATTAATTCCTTATTTGCTTTACCTTTAATTGGTTGCGATTTTAATTTAATCTCAAATTCATTATCACTAATTTTATTTATTTGAACTTTTTTTGAATTAGTAGAAATAAAAACTTTTAAAATCATACCCATTTTATTAATCAATTTATAAAATCAATAAAAATTAAATAAAAATATCATCAATATCATCAATATCATCAATATCATCAATATCATCGTCATTATCTGAAAACTCATCAATATCTTCGTCATCATCAAATATTTTATATTCAGCATCGATATATTCACCAGTAGTAGGTTTATCTCCACGGATAAATTTCTGATACTCAATATATTCTTTTCTAAATTTTGGATCCTTTAGCATATCACGCATTTCAGATTGGACATTTTGTAGACCTTTTCTATATCTTATAAAAGCTATTGGAAAAGTAATAAACATCTTTACAATTTCAATAAATTTTTTGATAGGATTGGTCAATTTATACACCTTTAATAATTCAATTACTTTTGTAATTTCTCAATTTCTTTTGATACTCGTGAAATATTAATTTCATTTATTAATTTTTGGGAAATTTCAAATGTTTCATTTTTTTCATTATATATTATATAATTCGAATCGTGCAACTCTCTTAAATGTTCTTTTACATTATTACCCCTAATAGATTTCAAAAAGTCTAAATTCAAGTTTTGTTTTCTAAAATGATATAAAATAATTACAGCTAAAGTAGCAGTAGCAGCTTTACTTAAACGGGGTTTTATTAAGTTTAAGTTCTGGAGCATATCAATATATTCAGGTTTAATCATTAAATAAAATTTTTTATTTTTATTATTATATTTTAAGCTTAATACTGTTGGGTCTAATTGCGATTCGATTTGTGAAATTAGGAATAAGGCATAACTATAATCATTACATTCTAATAATCTCATTATATCTCCAATAGAAACTCCTTTTTTTCCTCTAATAAAAAATAATGCCTCTAAAATTAATAAGTGGTTCATTAAATCACTCTATTTATTTAAAATAATAATAATATCACCATTTGGGAAATCTTTTTGCATTATATCAATCTTCCCTTTAGATGCTAGGTAGCCTAATAAAATTAAGACATAACTAGCTTCTTTCCAAGTCTTTTTGCATAATAATTCTTTAAAATTTATGTTCTCTTTATTTAAAGAGATAATTTTTTTATATAATTTATCTATTTCTTTATCAATAAGGACAACATCTCTTTTTATGGAAATATAATCAATCAATTCGACAGTCTTAGTGTACTTTTTTCTTTCAGGTCGATTAATAACCAAATCAGTATAGCATTTTAGGACGTAATTTTCTGTTAATGGAATAGGAAATTCAGGTATTTCGTGGAAAAATGTAATAGTGTTCGCCAAGTCTTCGTCAGATAAATCCTTAATTAATTTAAAAAATTTGAAATTGTTGACTTTATTATCCCCTACAAAAAAATCTAATAAATTATCTGCTTTACGCTGTATAATTTCGGCAGATTGTGAGTAAATTTCTACTGTTAAATCGTCATATCGTCCTTCTTTTAATTCTGACTTCAACGGCTCATAAATATTGTTTACAACATTTAAATTATTAAGGTCAATCTCTCCCCGAAGAGCTTTAATGCATTTATTTAAAATGATTTTTGCGGGGTCGTCTTGTCCTTTTATTTTATTGTTTTTATTTTTACTCATTGAATTCACACTTAATTATAATCCTCTCTTTTTTGGCATGACATTTTTGTAAAGCCTTTATTTTTCCATAATATATAAATTCGCTGGGCGTATTCGCGTAAATATGAGAGTTTTGGGGTAGTTATAATATATTGGCTTTCGCTAGACAACTGATGTAATAATCTACCCAGCGCTTCACAATGGGGGTCGTCTAAATGGGCATCAATTTCATCTAGAAAATACCAAACACTTCTTTTATATAATTTTTGAATTGCAAAAATTATACTGGCTGCAACTACACTATTTTGGCCCCCAGATAAAGATTTAGTACTCGAGACGACCCCTGCACCCATATTCACTTTAATATCAACTCCTCCTTCTAAGGGGGACTCGGGGTTAGTCGAAATCAGTTCAATAGAGCCATTCGGGTGGATTTTACCAAAAATTTCCTTTAAATTAACGTTTAGCTTCTGTAATACGTCAATAAACCGCCGTGATTTTTGTTTATATAATTCATTATACATTTCAGAAGCTGCATCTAATTCTTTTTGGCAGGTAACATATTTAACAGTTAAATTTTTTATCCTCTTGGTTTCTTCATCGTATTTTTCTGGTGCAGTTGGGTCGACTGGTCCTAGCATACTTAATTCAGTTTCTAATTTTTCTATTTCTTTATCGACATTAGAGATATCGATCTCTTTTACTTTTTCGATCTTTATTCCTAGTGATTCGATTTGAGTTTTCAAGTTTCTGCGGCGTTCTTCAATTGTAGACTTTAATTTATTTATTTCATTTATTTCTGAGTTTACTTTTTCAATATTCAGGCTAATTTCTTCTTTTTTCTGAACAAGATTAGACCTATCCTTCTGGATTTTATCTAACCTTTTATTTATTTCGAGAATTTTAGAATCAATTTCGTTAAACTTTTGTTTCTTTTTGTTTACTTCGGCAGCCAACCTATTTCGTTTATCAACTAGTTCTTTTTTTTCTAATTCCTTTTCCTTAATTTGGTTTTGTAATTCGATTATTTGATTATTAAATAATGAAATTTGTGAGTTGATTTGATTTATCCTATTGGTATAATGGGAGCGGTCTCTATCAAATGCAAGGATTTTTCGGTGCAATGCAGCCACCTGTTCTTCTTTTTCTTTTATTAAATTCTCTACATTACCATATTCAGTATTGTCCAATAAAACTTGAATTTCGTCCTTTTTTAAATTTAAGTTTTTGATTTTTTCGATAATTTGGCCTAATTCTATGTCTAAGTTTTCAAAATTAGTTATTGCGTCTTTTAAATCATCGTCAATTTTCCTAAATTTGGGTTTTAGTTCGTCTAACTCTGGTTCAATTTCTTTCCTCGATTTATTAAGTTCTATAATTCGACCATCAATCTTGGCAATCTGTTCTATAAGTTCAAGTCGCTTTTTATCGTTTTTATCTCGTTTATTTATTAATGAATTAATCTGCGAGTTCAATTTTTTATATCGTTCTTCGGTATTCGCTATGGTGATGTTAAGTTCCTGCATTTTTCGTCGATAAAATTCATTTATTAGTAAAAATTTTGAATCGAATCTCCCTATTGCAAAAATCTCGCCATCAGGTGATATTAAATCACCATCAACTGTAACGCAGCCATATTTCTGGTATTTTTTGGCTGTTTCAATGTTTTTAACTAATAAGGTATCCCCAAAAATTGCTGAAAAAATGTTATAATATTGTGGATCAAATTTAATTAAACTGATTACTTTTCCAATGACATTCTTATCTTTAGGAGTACTTTTTTCAATATTACTTCGTATCATATCTAAAGGATATAAAGATATTTGTCCAAATTCATTATCTTTTACATATTGGATTATTTCTCCCATAGTATCAGAACTTTTTAAAACAATACTTTGTAATTTATTTCCACCAGCAATTTCTATTGCTAAAGCGTAATTTCTATCGATTTCAATTATTAATTCAAGGACAGTCCCAATTATTCCAGGTATCTGATTTTTGTCCCGGAGTTCTAAGATCTTTGATACAGTAGGACTATATCTCGGTTTGGACTCTTTTAGGCCGACTTCAAATGTGTTATATTTTGATTTTAACTCATTTAATTGAAATTCAATTTGTTGGACTTGGGGTAATAAAGCGCTAATATGTTCGCGACTTTGGAAATGGAAATCTTCAGCCTTTTGTTTCTCTTTATCGATTCTATTTTTACGGCTTTGTAATGTTCTTAAACCATTATCGATTTTTCTTATAGATTCTTCGATTGTTTCCAATCTTTGAATATATTCAAGGCGTTGTTGCTCTAAAAATTCTTTTTTTGTATTCCATTCGGCCCTTTGTTGGTCTAATTCATTTCTTTTATTTTCTAAATCTTCAATTTGATTGATAACTCTATCGCGTCTAATGATCAATGTCTTATATTCCCGTTCTAAACGGGGTAATTCATCTTGAAGAGAGAGAATTTCAGCTTGTAAATCACGACTTACTTTTTTATTTTCCTTGTCTTCTTCAATTGCCGTTGCATACCTATTTTTTAATTTCTTTGCTTCTTTTGATAAATCTTTAATTGATTTAGTTTGTATTATTTCAATTTTCTTTTTTATATCGTTGACCTTCTCTTTTAAAACAAAGATTTGTTTATCAATTTCGCTTAGATTTTTAATCTGAACTTTTGATGCGCCAGTCATCTGCATCTTTTCATTTTCTAATAAGTTCCGATTTTTTAGCTCTTCATTAATTAGTTCCTTAAATTCCTGTAATTTTTCATTTATTTCCTGAATTTGTCGTTTATAATCAGTAATAATAACAGCTTTGTTTTTTAACTCATTTTCATAGCCTGAAATTTTAGAATCTAGCTTATTTACTACGTTTATTAGTTTTAACGCTTTTTGGTAATTAATTTTATTTTTTAATTCTCTAAATTTTATGGTCTTGACTTTAGATTTTTCAAGAGAGGTCAACCTTTTTTTTGTATCTTGAATCAATAATTCAACATGACGAATTGTATTTTTTGCATTGTTTATTTTAGCTTCAGCTTCTAAAATTTTTGGGTCATATTGAGAAATTCCTGCTACTTTTTCAATTAATTTTTTTCGACTTTCTGGAGATTCGTTAATTCTTGTTGAAATTTCACCTTGTTTTACCATATTGAACCCATAGGGCTCTATTCCAAAACGTCCTAAATAATCGTGAATTTCAGATAATGAAGACGTCTTTCCATTTAATTTGTAAATACTATAAATTCTTCCACTTTTAGGTACTCTTAATTGCCTTGTTATAGAAATTACATCATTTGGGCCATTACCATTCTGGAAAAAAAGAGAAACTTCGCAGAAATCCGCCAATCTACGGTTTGCATTAAAATCAGTACTTATCAATTCAATTGCAGTACCTTCTTGTCGCTCGTCATGAGCTCCTAATGTAAAAAGAATAGCATCCAATATATTAGATTTCCCAGAACCATTTTCACCCGTTAATAAGGTCATCTTTTTTGAAAATTCGATTTCCAGGGAGCCAAAAATTGTCTTAAAATTTGTTATTATAATTTTGGATAAATACATTATTCAGTCATCTGTTGATTATTTAATTCAAATTCAGATATTATCTCGTCAAACATGTCTTTAGAAAATGCAATAGTAAATTTATTACCAATTTTAGGAAAAATTATATTATAGGGGTTTTTGGTTAATGCTTTTTTTAATATATTGATACTAATCCCAGAGACTTTTTGTATTTCTTCCAAATCTAATGGCCTGTTTTCCAATTCAAAGAATTTAACCAAACGATTAATTAAATTATAATTATCAGAGAGAGCAAGTCTAAGAGCATTCTTAATAAACTTTTTATTAATGATTAATTGGGTGTTTAAAGAATCAATTCGAGATTCCATTTCTTCTAAATCTGTTTTTTTGTCAATATCCACAATAATTTTATCCTTACTTTGGAAAGATTCTATTTTTTTGGTTGAAAATCTTGATTTTTGGTTGAAAATTTGTTGATATGATTGATAAATATCGTTTTCATCTAAAACATCCTTTTCTTCTTTTAATAATTTAAAATGCGCTTGCTGAACAATCATAGCAATATCTCGACATGTAAAGCCAGATAATTTCTCATCAGACGACAAATTGCTAATTAAGAGGTCTATATCCAAATTTTCATTTAACTTTAAATTTTTTAGTAATTTATAAAGTATTTCAGACCTTGCAATCTCACTTGGATAATTAAATTCACATAATTTATCAAATTTAGAAATAAAGGAATAATCTAAGGCATTAATTTCATTAGTAGTACAAATAATAAATACTTTATTAGAATACAAATTTATGTGGTCAAGAAGATTAAGAAAATTTGTTAATATCATTTTGGAATTTTTTTGATAGTAAAATAATTGAACATTTTCAATGAGTAGAATACAAGGAGTTAAATTTTCCTCATTTTTAAATTTAAAAAAGATATTATTTAAGAATTCAAATTGGTCCTTTACATTATTCGCCAATAATAAAGGAAGATTTATTTCAATAATATTTAATTCTAACTCTTTCGCAACGGCTAATACCATAGAAGTTTTTCCATTTCCAGATGGGCCATATAATAAAATTTTTGGATTTTCATAAATTTGTTTAGGAAGTTTTACTAATTGACCATTTGAGAGCAATATTTCTTTATTTTCTTGGTAATTTCCAAGTATATCTAAAGTTATTTTTATATTTTCATGTTGAATTATATTGAAGATAGCATTTTCTTGGTCTTTTTTAGGAGTTTGTTCATCTAAATTTCTAAAATTTTTTAATGAATCATTAAAATCTTTAATAATTTCCTTTATATCTACTAAAATTTGATCTGTATTCGAATTACTTTTTAATATTATACCTTCATCCCCATTGGTTATCTGAGATAATGAAGAATCTATTTTTTCGATCCATGAATTTATTTTTTGAATTTCCTCCCTTACTGAATTAATTTCCTTTTCCTCGTTTTTTATTTTACTTTTTAATTCAATTATATTATCTTTTGTAATACTTAGATCAGTAGTAATTTCAGAAAGATCCTTGCCACCGATTAGTTTTAAATTTTCATTTATCTTTTTATTTAACTCTGCAATTTTCGAAATTATTAGATTAAATGCTTCAATAACGCCTTCAGCTTTTGGAACATCTCCATCTGGTGTGGCAATCCGTTCAATTACAATATTCTTTTTTTCAGACATTAGTACCATTACCCTAATAATTTTATAAACCATTAAATAAAAACCTTAAAATCTTATAAATCTTAATATTCTAAAATTTAAAATCAATATATAATAGATAAATGTATTATAAAATTCAATTGTTAATCCAGTGAAAAAAGAATGTTTAATGTTGTTATCCTAAACAATTAACCATATTAATTTGGAATTTTTAATAATTAAATCAACTTTTTATTTTATGAAAAAATATAATACATTAATGGATGATATTGATTTTAACATTTCATTAGGGCCAGTAGTAGGATATTGGAACTGGATACACAAGATACCAAATTTTAGGATTACTGATGGTATCGGAAAAAACTATGAAAAGAGGTTAAAAGAGGAATTTGAAAAAATTGAGGTATTAAAGAAATTTGGAAAAGATAAGATTTTTTTTGAAGATATAATAATTGATCCAAATAATAATAGAGTATTCCATTGTATAAGTAAAATAAAAGGAAAAAAAATAGATATACCAATTCGGATACCCGTTAGATATCCGAAACAACCACCAATAGCAGATTTTTCCATTGGGTATTGGGCATTCCCAAGTGGAAACGGTATTCGTTCAGCATGTCTGGGCAAGATATATGATAAATGGGATAAGACAGGAAGAATGGGTATAGCTCATTTTGTTGGAATGCTTGGTTCATATATTGCGCTTGCATTACATTCAGTAAAAACTCCTAGATAGATACATATTTTTGAGATGTGTTAAATTTTTAAAAATTACAAATTTGGGTTAAAAAATATGAATTTTTCAGATATTGCGACCGAAATAAAGTCTGTAATGGCACCTTGGACTAATGTAGAGGTTGTAATTTCTGATGTTCAAGGCAATATTAAATATTCAGATATAAGTTTTGGAAAATTTTTGACAGCTCTCTCTAACTTTATTAATAAGAGAGGTTTGTCATTTGCAATTGGTGATTATTATTATATTCAAAATGTTTCAGGAGTAATGCTCTTTAAAACATCTATGAATAGTATAGTAATTCTTAGGACGCAACAAAAGTTGGGAATACTTTTATATTTTATTAAAATTTTGGACGAAATTGGGTTAAAAATAGATTTATTACTTGGAAAATTAACCAAAATAAAAAAAGAGCCTCAGAAATCATTAAATCATAATTTGATTTCAAGAGAAATTCCATTATTTAATATAGTTGCAAAACCGACATCACCAAACTGGTTGGACAGACTCCAAGAGGAATATAATAAATTGAATTATTTATATAAATTACGCGAAGAATTTTCCAGTTTTAGTATATATAAACAGGCAAATAGTGATAGAATATTTAAATGCTCATTTCATGGAGTTGTATTCGACCTTAGATTAAGTCTACATTATCCATTTGTAATGCCAGTAGCTGATGGATATTATTTTGGGAAATGGTTTAGTCCAGCCGGAGAACACAAAAATGCATGTTTTGGAATTTTGAAAAACAGATGGAGGTCTGATGGAAGAATGGGAATCGCGCATTTTATACAATTACTTGGTTATTATACTTCAATAGCAAATTCCACGCAGATAGAAATAAATTTAGCCAAGCCCAGAGCCATTAATATTCATTTTTATTAATTTAAAGTAATTTAATTTATAAGAAATTGCTCATTTTTCTAATCAAATTAAAAATACGGTACTTATAAAAAAATATAGATATTTGAAGGTAAACAAATAAAAAATTTATTTATTATTTAGATTCCCACATGCTTCACAATTTGGTCTAGGATCAAAATCAAAATATTGTAATGATATTTCTCTTTCTAATGAAAATCTAATTTGTGAATGGATTGGCTCATTTAATATTAGTTTTATTCCTTGGTCAGCTTGAATGCTACCAGTTATATTCATTGTTGTTGCTAAACTTGCCCCACATGGAATTTTTGGAATAAGCAATTTTGGATCATCGGATTGAATGTCAATTAAAGTGTTTGGACTATAATAACACTCTAAACAAGGAGTTTTACCAGGAATTACATTATTAATTATGCCCCTAAGTGCATTTTCAGAAGTTCCACCATCTATAAGGATTTTTTTTTCAAGGACAGCAAATAAATTCACTTCAATTCTTGCAGCTTCATTATCGAAACATGTGAAAATAATGTCCGATTTTTTAATCATCTCTTCTAATTTTTCCCACGCAATGACATTTGCTTGATACCATTCTGTTTTGACATAAAATTTTTTATCAATATTAGGAAGGTTTCTGGTACGTTCAAGGAAGTTGGCGAGAGATTCGGCTTTATTTTTTCCTATATCTTCTTCACTATGGTTCATCCTATTTAAATTCTCCTCTTCTATAATATCTTTGTCTACTATTATAAATTTACCAAATCCAGAACGATTTAAAATGTCGGCAACTATTCTTCCAAGTCCACCTGCACCTGCAATGAATACAGTAGTATTTAGAAATTTTCTTATATCATAACCCGCAAAAATTACTCGAGAAAATATTTTAGGCATATTAAGTGCAAGTTCTTCGCGTTCTTCAATAGGTAATAACATTTAATCAACCCATTTATAAATTATAGAGATATAGTAATTAATAATAATATCAAATAAATCCTTAAAAGATGTTAATTTGAATTTTTTTAAAGGTAATAACTCGATTTTCCAATCTAAAACAGAGTTAATTTTGGATATTTTAGTATAACTAGGGACTAATTTATTATTTTCATAAAATTGAATTTTTGAAATATCATAATCGCTTATTTTAGTCATATCAAGTAATATTTCTTTTAAATCATTTAAAGTATTCTCAGGTTCCATAAAAATCCGAAAAATCATTTCTTTATTTATTCCAATATTTTTAATAAACAAAGGGATTTTTGGATTTAATTTTAAATTATCACTAATTTCAGCTCCAGTAAGCATACCGGGGAGTATAAAATCATCATTATCGACTAGATTACCTCGAGAAAAGTTTTTCAATATTTCAGAACTTAATTGGTCAATTAATTTAAACCTTATACTTTTTATATAATCAGATTTTTGAACTACCATTGGAAAATTGACTTGAAGTGAAATATTTTTTTCAATCAACATTTCATCAGGGTCTAAATCTCTGATATCAACTTCAATTTTATGAATTTTAGATTCTGTTGCAGTATAACCTGCAATTCCATCATAAGGTTCAACTATATAAATTAAAAAAGCATTTTGAGATGACATGGCACCATATTTTAAATAATCTCTTTTATCAGTACCGCTGTATCCAAGAAATCCAGGGTGTTTATGCATATTACCTACAATTTTTAGCCCAACAGGGAGCCCAGCCCTTATTCTTGCTAATCGTTTGACGCCAGATTCTATAAAAGCGCCTGATTGTTCAATATAATCAAACTCAATTAAGTTATAAACATAACAAATTTTACCTTTAAATAACCCAATGATAAAAAAACCAACTTCATTTGAAGTTTTACGCCCTTCTTCAAGTGCTTTCAGCCATAATTTAGTTGGAAGTATAATATGAGTGACTAATGGTTTTTCTTCATAATCCAAATCATCATAATTATCTTGAATTCTATCAATATTTTTTTTAGATGACCAAAATTTCTTATTTTTCAAGATATATATCCCTTATTATTAATTAATCAATAATTCTACTCATTTTTTCTAGTGCATAATAATAACCAATCATAGTACAAAAATGAGGTAGTCCATATTTTCCATCAGAACGCCAACGTCGCTCAAGTAATCCGAAACATTTGTCTGTAAGCGTGACATGATAATCACCAGTTGAGCGACTAACTAAAGGAATTTGCCTTGGGTACATTAAAGACAATCTTATTTCTAATTTTAACGGTCTAGAATCCCTAGAAAAATAAAAGTTAGTTTCCCAGACTCTATCATTGCCGAGTCTTTTCTTTAAATCATCAAATACTAAATATCCAACCGAATATCTATATTTTTGTTTTAAAATCTCAAAAATTTCTAATTCTTCATCAACCCTTTTGCTCCAATCATAAGATCTGGGACTTGATGTGTTCTTAAATAATGGTAATTCTTCAAATATTGCATCGCTTTTAATTTTTAATTGATAAGGCGTTAAAAAATTTATTTTGATATAATCATCCATATTAATAGATATATCATCTACAAATTTCCGCATATCTAAAAAATCATCGTCTTTCAATTTACTACCCATTCGAATTTAAGATAAAGTTTTATTTAAACAATTTGAATTTAATAAATTAAAAAAATCAAGTAGATTTATTTTGATTTTACAAGAAAATCCGGTTAAAAATAAATTGACTATACTTTAATTTTATTATTTTAACGCATTTAGGGTAAGTAAATCAAAATAATCTGGAGATTAAGAATTCTACCAATTCCTCTTTGTCTATTGGTCTAGGATTTGCGTTAAAGCTACCACCTCTAGCTTTATTGATGGATAATTTAAACTCTTCAGGTGAAATATTATAATCTTTTAGAGTTTTTGGTATGTTTATTGACTGATTTAGCCTATAGATGAAATCAATTCCATCAATTATTGATTTTGATTTTGGATTTAACAATTTAGATATAATCATAAATTTTGATTTGTTATAATCTCTATTGTATTCCATCAATAAAGGAAGTAAAATTGCACACAATTTACCATGTGGGATTTTAAAGTCTGCACCTATTGGATGAGCGATTCCATGGACACCGCCTAATCCAGAGTTAGAAAATGCTAAAGCACTAATTAAACTACCTAATGCCATTTTTTCTCTATATTCCAAATTTTCGCCGTTTTTAACAGCATTCTCAAGATTTGATGCTATCAATGAGATAGCCTTTTCTGCTAATACATCAGAAAGAGGATTGGATTTTAATGAAACATATGCCTCAATTGCTTGAGTTAACGCGTCCATTCCAGTATAAGCAGTAATATTTGGAGGTAAAGTTAAGGTTAGTTTTGGATCTATAATGGCGACCTTAGGAGTCATCGATGGGTGTCTTATACTTGCTTTCCAGTTGGTTGACCTATTGATCAATACCGCATTTTTAGTCACTTCAGAACCTGTTCCTGCTGTAGTAGGAATTGCAATATAAGGAGTCCCAGGGTGAGATATTTTCTTATTATCTTGGTATTCCCAGGTTTCTCCTTCATGAGTCATCATAATTGCAATCGCTTTGCCACAATCAAGTGCAGAACCACCACCTATACCAATTATGATATCAATATTGTTTTCATTTGCGAACTTTTTACCTAAATCTACTGTGTCACAACTCACTTCTGGTTCTACTTGGTTAAATACAAATGTTTCAATATTGTAAGTCTCTAGATCTTTTATAATACGATTTAATATCCCATACTTCTGCATTGCATGCTGACCAGATACTATTAATGCTCTAGTCCCCATTTCACTGGTAATTTTACCTAATTCATTTAAAGTATCATTACCAAAAATGATTTTAGGACTTAAAAAATTAAATCTCCTTATTAAATCATTTTCACTCATTAGCACCACAATTTAAATGTAATATTAAATAAATCATTTAAAGAATATATAGGTTTAATTGTTAAAAATGGTGATAAAAATGGACTTAAAAAATGAGTTTGAATGTGAATTTAGAGATGGGCGTGAATCTGGAGTAAAATATATCTTTAGAGGACCAAAAATAGACTGGGGAATATTAGTACTTGCCAAAGGAGAAGTTCTAAAAAAACATTATCATAATGAAGTAGAAGAAACCTTTTATTTTTTAAGCGGATCTTGTAAAATAGAAATAAACGACAAGACCTATACAACAAGACCTGGTGATGCTTTTAGAGTCGAACCAAAAGAAACTCACTATATGATAAATGAAAATGATGAACCAGTAAAGATGGTCTTTATTAAATGTCCATATATTCCAGATGATAAAGTAAATTTATAAATATAATAACAATTTATTTTTTATTTTAAAATAAACGCTTAACAAATTTTTGGGAAAAATTCATTTCTAATAGAAATCTTTTTTTATCACAAATTTAAATTAAGAGTGATGGGCTGTGATTATCATAAAAATTATTTAGGAATGGGCTTCTGCTGGCACATATCCTCTAAAATAAACTATGAAAACTTAGCAGCCGGATCGTCCGATTGAGCTTAGAGCTCCCAATATAAATTGGCGTCTATGCCAAGTTTTGCAACCCATCATATTTTCAAATAAAAGATGTGATGAATATATATTAATATATCAATCATGTGGATGTAATGACATGCAGAAATCGCTATTTGGGAATACATATAATTTATAGGATCGAAATGAGTCTCAAGAAGCTTTTTCTTCATGTATGATTGATAAATGTTCAGATGTAGTTGGGATTACATCAAGAATGGCAGTTTAGATTATTTTAGAAGTTGGTTTTAAGCCAAAACATTAATTTTCAAATTAATTTAATCTTCGATCCCTTCCATAATAATTTTTAAGGCATTTTTTCCTTTTTCTGTTCCTAAAATTTCAAATTTTCTATTAGATTTGATGGTCCTCAAATGATATTCATTTTCTTTTTCGTTAGACATAATTAATCATTGAATAATATTAATTTTTAGATAAATATAGATCTATATGTTTACTCCACAAACATTAACCCTTTTTAATTATATACTGTTTTAAAAAAAACTTTTTGAATGAAAAATCTGTTAATTATATACTCTATCTTAAGATTAATCTTGAAAAATCTTTTAAAACATGCAAATGAAATAAGAATTTGATTTCAGACGAACTTGAAATATCTCAGATGAATATTCTATTTAATTTGTCCCACTTTTATATGCTTATGGAACGATTGTTCATTGTATAAATGTTAATGTAAGTTTTAATGTCAATTTTTAGTCATTTAAACAAGGAAGAAGATTTCGTTATTAGCCAGTCATAAATTATAGGGAGTAATTTATCATTACCGAGAGCAATTTTGTTGTGTATTTTTATTTCTTAATATTTTTGAGTACATTTTCCACAACCGCGGAATCTGGGGCATAAATGCTTGATATGACGACGATCTTTGGGTTGGACGTTGATACCCTTCTGTATCACATTTCTAAATTTTCTTTCGAAAAAGTTTAATGGATCATAGAAAAAATCAATGTGACCATTTTTCAAGGAGACCGCAGATATTTCCAACGGGGGTTCTGGAAAAAGTTATTTCATATTGCGATTGTTTGCACGGGTCGTACCTTTTACGGGAAAAAGTCGACCCCAAGAACTGGTGGATGAAAAGGAATAGCTATTACGCATTGGCGCGGCCACCTTGACGCCATGATTATTCACCAGATCCAGGCGCATTTTGTCTTAACCATATTTACCGTTTTACCATTTGATAAGATATTCTTCCTAATAGAACGATAAGATCAGTTATCAATGTAATGAATTTGATGAAGCACTTATAATCTGCAAACCCAGACTTAGACATAAAAATGATAAAATAAATGTTTTAGTTCAACTTGTAACTAATATGATAGGTGAAATTTCTAGTTCCGAACATAAAATTCAGAGAGATATAAGGGCATTACTTGAAAATCATAAAAGTTCTATAAGGTCTATTAAAAATATGGAAGTAGTCATATGTAGAAACCATAATATAGAATATAACTCCAAATATATAAAAAAGGTGGGCTTTAATTGCCAATTAAACAAAAATTATATAAAGGAAGGAAATATAAAAGAAAATTTAGACCTGAAGTGCAAACAAAATATTCCCCAAAGATTTATAGAAAAAGAAAGAAAGTGAAACGCTTTTTTAGAAAAATGTTTTGTTATGATGGCAATTGCATTCATTATAAACATCCAGACATGAAAAAAAGGTGAAATTCTATGTGCAATTGCTCATAATATAAAAGCCTATTTAATGTAAGAAGCTTGGGGAAAAATCTTCACAAATCTTTATGAATTCTAAAAATACTCTTGAAAAAAGAAAATGAAAAATTAATTTTTGAATAGAATCCAAAAAACTTAAATATTTATATTTATCCAAATATTCGACAATCTAGGATAGGTTATCCTACAGACAATTCTAAACTCTTATCTTGATAAAAAAAATTTTTAGTGATTATAATATGTTTCTTACAAAATTCGATTTTAATAAAAAGACATTAAGAGTTTTCCAATTAATTTTTATCCTATTTTTAATTTCTTCATATATTTTTATAATTATAGGAAATAATAATATCAGAAATCATACTTTCAATATTAAAAAACTTTCAAATGATGTTAAATTAGAAAAAGGAGGTTATAATTTTTCATCAGGAGTTGTTGAAACACATCTCGGAGAAAAGTGGATACGAACAGATCTCTTTACATCTGGTGGTGGCGAAACTGGCTGTTGTTTCCTATCAAATAATGTTTTAGTTATAAGTCGTAATGGTGGATGGGGGACGGAGGAAGCTAAGCAATTAGAGTTTAACTTTTATTACCTAGATGGCTCAATTATTACATTTAATCATACTGCAAATACTGCTGAAGGCGAAGAGCAGTATTATGGGAGCTATGCAATAACAAGTGGTGCTAGATTCGGAGGTTCGATGAATAGATTAATTATTTCTAATGGTTATTACTGTGATGGAGATCCCGCAGATCCTATTGGTACCTATGGAGTAACAGCGAATTGGCACTATAATGCCAACTATAAATTTGGGGATGTTCGTGTATGGAGTTCTTTCCCTTTAATTGGAGATGATATACCACTAACGTATTCTTATGATAAGCAAGATATTGTCACTGATAGTGGAGAAACATATGCTATAAGTTATGGGCGTGATTCACCTAGTGATCCCTATGTCCTTTGTATAGGTAAAGATAATGGATCGCTATATACTGAAGATATAGTAGGATTAGGCGCTTCGTGGCCCAGTGTAGGGGGAGGAACAGATGGTAATCCAGTGATCTTTGCTTGGATGAGGCCCGGTTCAGGTGGTGGTTATACTTCTGGGGGTGTGGGTATTATGTAC
>SUPR01000129.1 GCA_005191425.1 Candidatus Helarchaeota ASGARD archaeon Hel_GB_B | reverse complement strand
TTTTTAGGAAAAATTCATTTCCAATAGAAATCTTTTTTTATCACAAATTTAAATTTTTGAAAAAAAAAGAATATAAAGTAATAGGACATATTTTAATCACTTTTTAGATTATAAATTCAATCCAATATTTTTTGTTAATGGAAAATAATTCCATATTTATTAAATTATTCAAAAATTCATTATTTAAACAATGAAAAATTTAGTAAAAAATTTGATCAAACAGAAATAGTATAATATATATATGGTTGGAGAGAAAACATAATTAATTAAAATAGATTTTAAAAAATATCAAGATAACTTTTAATATAATTTTTTGAAAATTAGAATTTAATTATTTTAATTTAATTACATTAATCTCAAAAATCAATTTGAAAATCTAATTGGAGAAAAATATAACCAAAAATTATAATGGTTTGAAAAAAGTGAGAACCTCTCAAACAAACATTTTGTCATTTTTTGGAATTAAAAAAAGAGAAGAAATATGGGATAATGAAAAATACCCTCGATACATAAAAATTTGGCAAAATTTATATTCAAATAATTTAACAAAAAATTTTAAGATAGAATTTCAAAAAAAGTTCAGTTTGAAAAAATTTAAAGAATTTTTTCCTTCAAGAGAATCATTTGACATAAAAAAAGCAATTTCTATCACTAAAGAGTTAAGATGGAGAAAAGAACCATATGATAAGCAGCATTGGGGGCATTGGTTACATAGTCTTTCTCCATATCAAGGACGGTTGACCCCATCTTTTGTTCATTGGCTTATAAGGGCATTTTCCAGTCCGGATATGACTATTTTAGATCCATTTTGTGGGTCAGGAACTGTCCCTTTAGAAGCTGATTTATTAAACCGAAAAGGCATTGGAAGTGATTTAAACCCATACGCATATTTGATTTCTATGGGAAAATTTGATAGACGCCCTCTAAATGATCATTTAGATTACTTAAAAAATATTTCCGATGATGTAGTTTCTAATAATAAATCTATTGATAATATTCCAGATTGGATTAAAGCATATTTTCATGAAAAGACTTTAAAGGAAATACTTTATTTAAATGAAAAACTAAATGATGAAAAACAATATTTTTTACATGCATGTTTAATGGGAATTTTACATGGTAATCGCCCGGGTTATTTATCTGTTTATACAGGTTGTATTATCCCAATGAAACCTCGTCCTAAAACACACCCTAAATTTAGACCAGATAAAGATATTCCAGAATATAGAGCAACCATCCCTCGAATGGCTGCTAAAGTAATGAGAATGTTTTCAAATAAAATTCCTTTAAAAACAAAGGGTATAATCCTAAATGAAGATGCAAGAGAACTAAAGAGTCTTAAAAAAGATTCAATAGATGTTATAATAAGTTCTCCGCCATATTATAATACTTTAGATTATACAAGTCAAAATAGAGTGCGTTTATTCTTTTTGGGGTTAAATAGAGAAAATCAAGATTTATTAAAAGAAAAATTAATTCAAAATAGTCAAACATATCTTGACGAAATGAAAAAAGTAGGAATACAATTAAAAAGAGTCTTAATTCCAGAAGGATATATTATTTTTATTTTAGGAGATGTAATTAGAACTAAATCATTTATTAATACAGCTGAGCGCGTGGGAGAGATTTATAAAGATATAGGTTTCGAAACTCTTGATATTATTAAAGATGAAATTCCATTAAATAAAGTAGCAAGTAGGTCAAAGAAAAAAAAGTTTGATCGAATTATTATTATGAAAAATGATTAGAGATTTAAAATATTAAAGTTAATTTGATGTCAAATTTTAGTTGAATACCCGAAAAGAAGAGTAATTAATGAAGTAAATAAAAAATCATAATAATTTAATTATGAATTGTTTTTATGCTTCTGAAGCTGCTATGATTTGAATTACATCTGCCAAATATTCGATCCTATTTTTTTGTGATGGACAAAGATTGGATGGAAAATCTTTTGAAAAATTTTGTATTAAATATTCAATTAATTTTTGTAATGTATTTTCATCTCCCTCAGAAGTTATAAATTTATCATATAAAATCCTAATCTTCTGATCCTTTTTCACAATGTTTTTGAAAATTTTCATATAGTTATTATTGAATTCTAATAAAAATTTCCTTTCACTTATAGCGGTTAACTGAGAAAGCCATATGTCGTCATAATTTAAAATTAAAATATCAGATATCGAATAATTTTGTCTAAAATACTTGAGAGGGATCTCATCACCATAAATAGCCCCAAAAAGAACATATATACCATTAATTTTAAATGAAATTTCTAGTTCAGAAATATTATCTGTTAAAATAGTAAGTCCTTTATTTAATATTGCATTTTTTAAATCTCTATATCCCTCTTCATTAGAAGAATAAAAACCATTCTCTTTATCACCCAATCTTGTAGCTGAATTACCATCTGCATTAAAAAGGATGGCAATATAAATTTCTATTTTTTCAAATCCAAAAATTTTTAATAATTCAGTCAAGGAAAATTCTTTATCTTCTCTTCTATATAGTTTTATTGTATTGTCATAAATATAATTTAATATAGTTTTAAATTTTTTTGTCCAAATTTCCCTTCTGGCTGCAGTCCCACCTGAATCTACCCGATTTTTTAATTCAATTAAAACAATGGTCTTTTCTTTTTTTAATAAATTTCCAAGATCTGTCGTCTCATCTTCTTTCCCTATATAGTCCCAATCAATTCTTCTTATAATTGATTTTTCATTAGAAGATAAATTTTTTAATGTAAAAATTCCCTTTTTTCTATGTAAATCAGGATATTGGAGCCAAAAAGGTAATTCACTTAATTTGATATTAAGCGAACATGAATTTACTAAGGATGCGAATTTTTTTTCAATGTATTTACCTCTCCCACCTTGACTATGTTGATAATAGGAGGTAACACCCAATAAAGCTTCATAGTAATGCTTTAATCCTTCAGAAATACTTTCTAAACCATCAAAAATTTTAGAAATAGGATCAAACTCAATAGCTTTTGGATTAATAGATAATTCAACAAATTTTGTAAGTATATTTTTATAAGGGGCATATAGCAGCATATGCCCTAAATCAAGATTTTCTCTTTTCATTATACATAATAAATTTCGCTTTTTTATAATCATAATTAGCGCATCTAATTTTTTAATGACTATTAAAGACTACTTTTATAATTAAATTGGCAGATATTTTAATTGAAAATAAAATGATTTTATTTTGTAAAAAATATACCTATTTTTCTAATTTTTGCTAAAAATTATAAAAATATTAAAGAGGATAAAATATTAAATATCTTTACCGCCACTGACTAAAATTATGGAACCATTTACATAGCTTGCTTCTTCGGATGCCAAGAATGCTATAACATTTGCTACTTCTTCAGGTTTACCAGCCCTGCCCATAGGAGTTTGACTTACTAGGGCATCAAAAGCTTTTTGAGGCATTGCTTTAGTCATATCAGTTAATATCATACCTGGTTGAATTGCATTGACAGTAATTTCGGCGCCACCAAAAGGTAATTCTTTAGCAAGAGTTTTAGTGATACCAACAATACCTGCTTTACTGGCAGCATAATTGGCTTGCCCAATATTTCCTGCTTTACCACCAACAGAACTAACATTAATAATTCTACCGTATTTTTTTTCACGCATTATTGGGACAAAAGCTTTACAACAATTAAAGATGCCTTTAAGATTGGTCCTAAGGACATCGTCCCACATTTCTTCGGTCATATTTATAAAAAGTTTGTCCTTTGTTATACCAGCGTTGTTGACTAAGATATCGACTGTACCAAATTCATTGATAATATCTTTTGCTACTTGTTGTACTTGGTCATAAAAACCAACATCGACCTTATATGCTTTAGCTTTTCGTCCTATTGATTTGATTTCTTCAACAACATTATCAGCCGAGATTATATCTAATATTGCAATATTTGCGCCTTCATTGGCACACTTAATTGCAGTAGCACGTCCAATTCCACGTGCACCTCCAGTTATTACAGCAACTTTATCTTTAAGTCTCATAAATTATTCACCAAGCAATTTATTGGTTTAACCTTTTATACATTTTTTTATTCCGATAATAAAACTTAATATATTCACTATAAAGTTCGTCATAAATTGCTCTATTTTCAGGATTTGGTTTATATATATTAGTATATTGAATATATTTTGGAATATCTTCAAAAGTTATATATCCTAAACCTACAGAAGCAATAAAAGCGGCTCCACGAGCATTGGCTTGAATTGGGTCTTTTACTTGCCGTATAGTCCTATTGAAGACATCAGCAAAAATTTGGCACCAAATATTTGAGTTTCCACCACCACCAATTATGTTAAGTGGGTCAAGTCTTCGTCCATCTTTAAACTTTTTCAGAACAAAATTTTCTATAGTATTTAAGACCCATCGACTATTAAATGCTACACCTTCAAAAATGGCTCTAATCATATCAGCTCTTGTGGTCTTTAAAGAAATATTTATTAAATTACCTCTAATATTGTGATCCTCAATTGGAGTTCTCTCACCATATAGCCAAGGTGTGAAAATTAATTTATTACTCCCAGGTGGAACTTTTTCGACTATTTTATCGAAAATTTTGAATACATCTGGAACTTTTTCTTCTATTAATAACTCATCTTTATGATATAAGATATTGTCTCTTAGAAATGCGAGACATGCTCCAGCAGTTTCTTGTTCAGTTACAGCAAAATATTTATCGGGAATAGCAGAAGGTATGGACGCAATATTATTAAAAATATCTGTTTTCTTAGCAGGGACATGACAAATTATCCAAGAAGAAGTTCCAATATATATATGACCTTCATAATTACCAACTGCGCCCGAACCAATTGTTGCAGCTTGAACATCTGGCGACCCCATTACTACTTTAACGTCATTATTAAGACCTAATTCATCTGCTATATCTTTTTTTATTGTCCCTAGTATGTCAATTGAACGCTTCAATTCAGGTAATTTTTCTCTATCAATTTTGGTCTTTTTAATAAGTCCATCATGATAATGAATATTTTGTAAATCTCGGTTATCAGTTAACCAATGTAATACTATAGAATCATAAGAAGCTGCAAATTTTCCTGTAAATTTTAAATTGAGATAATCTTTGCATTCAAGAAATTTATATGTCTTATTATAAATTTCAGGAAGATCATTTTTTATATATAAAATATGTCCAATCGGGTCTTTCCCAGAAAGTCCAGGAGCTCCACCAGTGGGCCCGACCCATTTAAGAATATTAGTAATTTTATAACCAGAAATTTCAGGAAATCCGCCTAACATCTTTTTAATATATGGAGCGCCTCGGGTATCCATCCAAATAATTGCATTCATAAGATGATTACCGTCTTTATCAACAGGTACCGTACCAGACCATTGACTTGAACAACAAACCGCTACAATATCTTCTGCTGGAACAATTTGTTTATCAATTAACTTTTTTGATGTTGTCATTATTGCATTCCACCATTCTTCAGGGTCTTGTTCCGCACCACCGTTCTCAAATAAATATAATTTACATGCTTGAAATTCCCAGTCAATTACTTCTCCGTAGATTGATACTATTGCAGCTTTTGAGCCACTTGTACCATGGTCATGAGCTAAAATATATTTCATTTTTTCGCCTATTTTAACCACCTATTAATAAATTATAAATATTTAAAAAAAACTCATACTAATTATTTATATTATGTTATAATTATATCTGTTTATTTTTGATTAAAATCGATGATATAAAATATGGTTAAAATCTCATAAATTAGTAATTAAATAATATTAAAGAATATTAAAGGTGGATTAAAAATTTTTAATTTAAAATATAAAGATAAAGAGATAGAGGAGTTAAAACTAGAAGATCTCGAAAAAATCCTTGATATTGCTAGAGAATTTAATATGAAAGAAGATGAAGGACGATGTTATAATTCAATAGGATTACGATATCATAAAGCAGGAAAATATAATGAAGCTCTTAAAAATTATGAAAAAGCACTCAAAATAGCAGATGAAATTGCAGATATAAATATCAAAGGAAAAATTTTAAACAATATTGCATATATTAAATGGTCAGAAGGAGACTATCAAACTGCAAAAAAGTACTTTGAAGAATCAATAGATATTTATGAGATTTTTATTGGAGAGATTAAGACAGCTGTTGAGAAAATAGATATAACAGAAGAATTTAATCCATATTATGGAATTACACAACTCCTATTTGATTTATATAAAAAAACAAAAAATAAAGAAAATTTATATGAAGCATTAAAATATATTGAACTAGGAAAATCTACAGAAATTATCGAGATCTTGCAATTATTTCAAATTATTGAAAAATATCCCTCTAAAAATATTGAACTAGTAAAAAAGGAAAAAAAACTAGTCAATGAAATGTTTTTAATAAAAGAAGAGATAAATGATTTAAATAAAAGAAAAAGAGAATTATGGGGACTTATCCAAAAATATAAACATTTTGACGACCAAAAAACAATTGAAGAAACAATTCAAAAACTAGAACAAGAAGTAATAAATTTAGAGGATCAAATAGAAGAAAAAAATCAATTACTCTTGAATTTGGGTAAAGAATCTAGGAAATTACGATCAGAACTTATGCTAAAATTAGAAGACCCAAAATTAATAAAATTAACGAGGGACTATAACCCCAAAAAAGATTTATTACGATTATTTGAAATTGAAAATGTAGTCGTCTGGGAACTTTTTTATGTCCCAAATGCCCTACCTTATCAAAATAATTTCAATGTTGTAGTAGTAGACTCTAAAGACATCAACTTGTACCAAGTAGAAAATTTTGATGGAAAAAAGTTTTTTGAAGCGTATAGACTTTTTTATAGAATGATAACAGACCCAGTTCTAAAATACCAATCATTTGAAAACTTAATAGAAATTAAAAACATGATTACGGAAATATTACCTTCAGATTTATTGGATTCCTTGGAAAATAAATCAAAATTAATAATATTGCCACACAATGTATTACATTTAATTCCTTGGGAAATTATTGACCCAGTTGGCTTAAAATTACCAATATGTAGAAATTATTCTATAAATATGCTAATGTCGTGTATTAATACAAATGATGCGAGTATTCAAGGAAATGAATTGTTTTTTATTAACAACCCCACGTTCAATTCTTATCCAGTCACAATTGCTGAAAGAGAAATTGGCGGGATAACTAAATTATTAAAGGATTATAAGATTCCGCACGTGATCCTCGCCCATGAAGAGGCGACCAAAGATAAATTCCTTAAAATCATAAAAAATAAAAAAATTGGGGTTATTCATTTTGGTGGCTACGCGAATTTCGATCCATTAAACAAAATGGGGGATTTGTCGCAGGGGGCTTCAATTTTAGAAAAGAATCGGTTTACTGGACTTTTATTCTATGACGAAAAAAATTATTCATTGTTAAATATCAATGAACTTATTAATATAGGACTCGAAATATCTCCGATATTAGTGATGAATATAGTTGAATTAGGAGAAATTGAGGACCCTATGATAAATAACCTAGTCGTCTTATTAAGAGGACTGATACTCGCTGGGATTTCAAGTATTATATTACCTAATTGGTATATCATGGAAAATATTACACCAGATTTTATGCTTGAATTTTACCATGGATTATCATCGGAAATAGATGTATGTGAGAGCTTGTTTGAAAGTCGAAAAAAGATTTGGGCTACTTTGAAAAGACCAGTATTTTATGGTGCGTATTCTCTTTTTGGAAATCCATTTAAGAAAGTTAAATTTGATTAACTATCGTTTTATTTATTTTATTTTTTAATTTATTGAATTGTAGTAAGGGTTTATTCATTTTCCTATGCTAATAATAGGAGAATAAATTTTATATCTATTCAACACGAACAGATACTGGCGTGACCCCAAACGCCTCTATCCCGTCCACTTTATCAAAAGCTTTCGGGACTGCTTTTTTTA
>SUPR01000128.1 GCA_005191425.1 Candidatus Helarchaeota ASGARD archaeon Hel_GB_B | reverse complement strand
AGCTTCATTTGGCTCTCTATCACTATTTTTTGCAAAAATTGTTGTCCCATCTTCAGTTGAATTACCTAAAGCAACAATAGTATCACACATTTTAATCAATATATTATTAAATCACCCGTTATTTAAATCAATTTATTTGGTGCACTTTAATTAGGTTTGTGATCCCGGTAAAAGCAATTGGAAGACCTGCAGTAATCACAATGATATCACCCGATTCAGCAATATTCAAATCAAGAATACATTTTTCAGAAGTGGTAATAATTTCATCGGTATTTTCAATTTTTTGGACTAAATATGGCCTAACACCCCAATAAAGGGCTAATTTTCTCATAACTGATTTTTCTGGAGTTATCGCAAATATATCAACATCCGGTCTATTTTTGGAAATTAAGAGTGCAGTAAACCCCGATTTTGTAAATGACACAATAGCTTTAGCTTTAACTTCAGATGCAAGTTCACAGACAGCATTTGAAACTGCTCGGGCAATATTATGTTCAACCGTAATATTTGGTCTTGTCGCATTGCGATAGGATACAATATCTTTTTCTGCCTCTTTTATAATCATATCAAAAGTGTCTACAGCCTTAATTGGGTGTTTTCCAACAGCAGTTTCATCAGATAACATTAAACAATCTGCTCCACTGATCACAGCATTATAGACATCGTCAACTTCAGACCTACTGGGCCTGATCGAATTTACCATAGAATATAATAGTTGGGTTGCTATTATTACTGGTTTAGACAATTCTTGGCATTTTCTGATCAGGTCGCGTTGAATTTTTGGAATTGTTTCAAATGCTAATTCTATCCCCAAATCTCCCCTAGCTACCATTATACCATCTGATAGTTTAATAATTTTTTCAATATCACTAAGAGCTTCAGGTCTTTCTATTTTTGCAATAATTCCTGGAAATGAACTCAATTCGGGGTGGTCTTTTTTATAATTTTTAAAAATATCTCTCAATTTTAAAATATCAGCAGAAGACCTGACAAATGATAATGCAATGTAATCCACCTCATTTTCTAGCCCAAAATTAATATCCATTTCATCTTTTTTAGAAATAGTTGGTATTTTCAATTCAACAGGTATATTAAGTCCTTTTCCATCTTTTAATAATCCTCCTTGTATAACTTTTGCAAAAATTTTAACTCCCGAAATTTTTTCGACTTCAAGTTCAATATATCCATCTGATATTAATATTTTATCTCCAGGTTTAACATCGCTAAATAACTTATCATATGTTATTGCAATTTCATTTTTTTCTTGAATTTTATTTCCAGGTATAATTGAAACAATATCATTATATTTTAATTCGATTTGATTATTAAAAATTTTATTAATTCTTATTTTAGGACCTTGTATATCTTGTAGAATAGCTATATTCCTATTTAATTCTTCGGAAATTGTTCTAATATTTTCTATATTTTTTTTGTGAGCCTCATAATTTCCAAAAGAAAAATTAAACCTGGCAATATCTATTGTTTTAATTAATTGCTTTAGAATTTCTGGATTACTTGAGCTCGGTCCGATTGTAGCAATAATTTTTGTTCTTCTATTTCTCATTTTTATATCATCAACTGAATTTTAAACATGTTCTTTAAAAAGAATATAATTTGTTTATTAATCTCTAAAAAATTTAAATCTAAAAGAATAATTACAAATTTATATACATTAAAAATAATTTAAATTATCATATAAAAAACATGGAAAATTTTTGTATAAAAATAAGGTAAGAATTATGGCAGAATCATTAGAATCGGCAGCAAATAAATCATTAAACGAGGGAAATTATGAAGAAGCAATTAAATTTTATATTCAAGCAGCTGACGCGTACAAATTAGATGGTTCTATTTTTCTTGAAGATGCAGCAAATTGCTATATTAATGCAGCAACTTTATATACTGAAATGGGTAATTTTGATAGGGCTGTTATATATTATCAAAAAGCAATAGATTGTTATTTAGAAGTTGAGCCAGAAATTAATGATAAAAAGTCTTTATTTCATAATATTGTAGCATGTTGTGAGGATATAGCTATAGCAATTACAGCACTTGATGATTATGAATCATCTACAAAATTTTTTACTATTGGACTAGAGTACCTTGTTAAAATTTTAGAGATGGAAGACGAGTTAATAAAGAAATATATCAATAATCAGATTGTATTAGATTATTCTTTATGTGCTTTATGTTTCTTAATGACTGGGAATGAAAATAAAGCTATAAATTTTATTCAACAATCTGCAAAAATCGCTCATGATTCGGAATCCCCACAGGAAATAGGTGCATTAACATCGATTTTTGGGATTCATGTAATTAAGAAAAATCATGATGAAGCATTAAATATACTAAAAAATAAAATAGAACCAAATGCACCATTATTTTCGGCACGGTCTACTGGGCTTCAAGCTCAAATTATGACTCTATTTTATAATGTATTTCATAAATATTTTCCAGGAGAACAAATGTATTACCAAACAGGCGAAGAGAAAGGAATTATAAAAATACGAAATACTTCTTATTTAACTATCGCTTTACATGCTCTTTTTTATGCTAATAGAAACATCCCAAGAGTTGATTGGAAAGAGATATACGGCTTATTAATTGGAAAAATTGAAGGTGATAATGTTTATATTACTGATGCTATTCCAATTACTTCCGGCTCAAAATATGAGGTTAAATTTGAAAATAAACATTATGCTAAAGCCGCCGAAATTGATGGTTTAGCTGCTTCTAAAAATTTATTTATAATCGGATGGTATCACAGTCATCCTGGTATTGGGCTTTTTCTTTCCCACACCGATATAGTTAACCACTTAGGATATCAATCAGTAAATCCAAAAGCTATTGCTTTAGTGTTTGATTTTACCGACTTAAGTGAAAATAATCCTGGATTTAAAATATTCAAATTAAAAAATTTAAATTATGGCGCAGCATCGGGATATTATACAGTCTCATGGAAAATTGAGGGCGACACACCTAAATATAATGAACTTACTATTTATATGGAAAACATTATCAATCAAATTGTCTCCTTATGTAAGTCTGAACAAAATTTGAGTTTTGAAGAAATAGCGCATAAACTAAAAATATCTAAATTTATGGTAAAAGAGTTATTACCCGAAATTAAGAAACGCTATGGCCTAACTATTATTATTAATGATAGTAAAGAAGAAATTGTTAGTAAAGACCAATTCTATAGACAGATACTTAATTTAACAAGAGAATATAATCCTTTGTCCATTAAAACAATGATTGATATTTTAAAAGTTGATAGAAATATAATAATTGAAGCATTAGAAGACATGCTATCTTGTAATATGTTGCATGGAGAATTTAAACGCGCTAAAGATGAATTCGTAAAAAGCTAAATTTTAGTTTTATTTTTTCATTCATTAATTATTTAAATATAATTTTCAATTTTTCTGCCAGAATTTTTATTCCGTTTAATTAGTAATCTTGTTAAAAATCATAGACATATTTATTTGAGTTAATTGAAAAATAATTTCAGATTTTTTGTATCGTTTTTTCCAAAAAATATTTTTATAAGTATTAAATTAGTATTTTCATCGTAAATATAACTTGAAATACTCTGTTCAGTAATATGTAATATGTCTAACTGAATATCATCCAATATTATTTTCTCTGGCTTGAGTTCTGAATAAATTTTAACCGATAAAATACTGTCTCGGACATCTTTTATCTGAATACTCAACATTTTATCTTTATATGTAATTTCAGGAAATTGCGTATTTGAACATGTTATAAATTTTTCTGGATTTCCAATTACTGCAATTTTATCGTCAAACAAAGGTGCAAAAATCAGTAATTTGCTTTCATTCTTTTTCAAATTTAGAGTTATATTCTGGTCATTAGATAATTTTGTTATTTTTTTATCCCAAAAATCATAAACAAGTCTGGGTTCGGGTATATTAAGGTCTTTTAATGAGAAACTTTTGTTTTTAGCTCGTTTTGGCCAGATATTCACTATTTGACAATAGTACCACCTATTATTATTTTTATTGCTATAAGTTTTTGTAATATAATATGTAGAGTGTCTTTTAAACATTAAGTCAATGGGTGTAGCAGGCTTATCCGGCTTTAATAAGAGTCCATCATTTCTACATGTTTTCATAAGTAGGTCTTTATTTAAATAATTAATTCTGTCTCCTGGACCAACAGGCCCACAACTCATTATAGCTTGGACCGCTAATAACTCTGGAAATGGTGATTTATAAAAAGGTCCTTGGTTATTATTAGAAATAAAACAATCTATGAATGGTAAAATACCAATTGAATAAGCCAATATTGCGGTTTCACTATTATGGGGGAAATATAAATTTAATGGAAACCGAGCATTATAATCATTTCCTGTCCTTACAAATGAAACTCTATTACATTCAAGCGTTTGCAAAATCATAGATGGAGTTGCCATACAATATTGAATCCAAATATCATTTTTAATTGCAGATTCATTCATATCCAATAACCATTTTCTAGCCTGATAAACATTATTTCTAAGTATTTTAAATCGAGAAAATTGGTTTTTCATCCAGTCTTGTTCATATAATACAATATTATTCTTTTTGGCTTCAGACAGCATCTTATCCCATACCCCAATTTCTGCTGGTAATACCCATTTATTTAATTTACTATCTGAAAAAAAGAATTTATAATTTTTTATATATACATTTTTTGGGTTGAAATATCTTGAATGACATGCAATTGGCATATTTCCAATATTCTTTTGGAATCTTTTAAAATCAGGGAAATGTTTTAAATTTGGACTCCAATCTATTATACCATTCATTAATATTACAAGACTAAGAGGTATCGGTGGTGCCCAAGATTTCTTATAACTCCATGAATCAAGTTGAAAATACCTAATTGGAATTTTCTCACGTTTAAAATATTCTGATAAAGCTTCTAAAGTCTCTTGATAATTTTTACCTTTCATCGTCTTGTAATAATAATATGCACCATTATCAGTCCAATAGCCTAAAAATGAAATAATTGGGTTATCATAGAGTCCAGCTCTCTTTCTATCATAATATTTTAACAGAATATCTCCCCACTTCTCAAATATATTATTAATACCTGTTCCAAAATACAAAATAAATTTCTGAGAATAATTTTCTGGTATTTTTTCAATTTCTCCTTCTAATCCACATGAAATATAATTATCTGCCCCCATTTCATTTATAATGTTAACAAGAAAATTATTCAATGATGAAATTATAAATCCCTGTAATTTATCATCATAATAGAGTATTGGGCCTGATGTGGGATTTTTTTTTGAAGATGGTGGACTGAATATTCTATTTTTAAATAAAAAACGCTTTTTGTTCGGGCTTTCATTTTTAAAACATGGAAACTGTGTAATTGGAATATTAAATTTATTAATTCCCGTCTTTAATTCAGCCAAAAATTTTTGTTCAAATATAATATATGGTTTTTTATTGTAATAATAAAAATTTGTTAAAATTTTTTCTGGTTTTGTCCCTAGTTGCCATTCAATTGATGTAATCTTATATTTTCCTAATTTATCAATGCCAATATTTTCGTCTACCTTTTTTAAGATTAACTGTTTCTCGTTACTTAAAGGATTTGATGAATACCATTGGTCATTAAAATAAATTCGGACTATACCGTTCTCTAATTTACGATCAACACCAAATTGAACTGAATATGTACCTGTTTTTTTGTCAATAATCAGTTCAGGTATTTCTAATTGCGTTGAAATTTCTGGCGTTGGTGCTCTAAAATCCTTTTTTTTATAAATATATGTGCCAGTATGGTTTTTAAACAAATGTTCTAATATTTTAGGTAAAAATAAATAGCCTAAAAATATAATTAGCATAAATTCTATGATTATTAAAATAAAATTTATTAAAAAATACATCCTAATTACCAAATAATCTAAAAATTGAAAACTAATTATATATTATACATAAAAAACGATTATCATTCGACTAATTCAGGATTTAAAATATCTTTCATTTCTTTAAGAATCTTTTTTGCATCTTCAAATGGTATCTTCATGAATGTCCATATATTATCTTCTCCTGAACTGATCATATATCCAAATACTCGATAACACCTTGGGCAATATTTGTTTCGTTCTAATAAATGTTCATCTTTATCAGAACTTTTTGGCTTAGAAAGTCTTAGTTTTACATTACAAAATGGACAATTATTAAAATCATTTGTAAGTTCATCAAGCATTTCATATCTTCTTTTTAATTCCTCTTCTTCGTTAATTTGTTTCCCATTATATAATTTCATACACTCTATTGAACAAAATGAATCTTTCGGAGTATCCTTTCCGCAACGAGGACATGTCATAATCTAGATTTCACCACATAATTAGTTTAAGAATAAATTTTTAATAATTATTAGAAATTTAATTTGAAAAACCGATTTTTGATTTTATTTTTTTTATCTATATCTAGATTATAATTTCTCTAATTTAAATAATTCGAATTTATTTTTTCACCATAAAATGAGCAAATTATCCAAAAAATTATTTTAAATTAATTTCGAAATGTTTGATCCCCGCTTCATTTATAGAAACTAATTTAAAACCACTTTCTTTCATTATTCTCATCATTTTATCATTGTCTAAGAAGACATCACCTAAAACTTTTGAGATTCTACGTTTAATTATTATATCTAATATTAATAACAATAATTTAGTGCCTAATCCTTTACCTTGCCACTCATCAGCAATAACTATCGCCAATTCTGCACCATCTTCCTCGGGTACTAAAACATATCTCACTACCCCAATCATTTTTTCTTTACCATTTTCTGTTATTATTGCAATTAATGCAAAATTATTTACATAATCAATTTGAGTATACTGTTTAATCATCTTTTCATTTGGAGTAGGTCTGGTACTAAAAAATCTATAATATTTTGATAATTTACTCAAACTTAAATAAAATTCTACCCATATATCCCTATCTGAAGGCTTTATTGGACGAATAAATACTTTTGTTCCGTCTTTTAATGTTATATATTTCTCAAACTCTTTAGGATAAACACCTGGTTTTATTTTTTTCATATAGATCACTTGAAATTTAAAATGTATTAAGAAGATAGAAAATGGTACATTTTTTTAATTTGTTTTTAAATATCTTTAATTTAATTTCTAATAATTTTCATTAACACTTATTTAAATAGACAAAAAAGATTTTTAATAGTATTTATTTAAAATTGTTAAAAAGTTAATATTTAAGGATAATAATTACAATTTAATATCTGATAAATATTTTGTTTAAATAGATAAATAAAATGGGTTAAAAATGACTGAACATCACAATTTTTCATTTTTTGGTATGAATGAGGCACTAATAATCCTAACCCATAGTTATGATGATAAAGTCCACTTCAATTTTATTAGGAAAAAAGATGACAACAATTGGGAAAAACTTGATGAAGGTCTACATATTGAATTGAATCTCAAAGAATTATCTAAAATTTTAGACTTTTTAGAACATGATGAAAAGACTTTGGTAATAATACATCAACACCCAGATTCTAAAAAAGTTAAAGAATTCAAGTTTGAAAAATCAAAAAATAAAAAATTAAAACAGAGAATATTATTTATTAGTGGCACTATTTTGAATATCCCTACTTATAGACCTTATAAAAGAGAGTTAATCAATGAGGATATTAGAATTTTCACGAAAATTTTAGATCATTTAGAAACAGAGAAAATCATAAACCAAAAAATAAATAAATAATTTTATTTTTTTAAATTTCAATGCCATCAAAGAAATTTTATTCACCCGTATTAAAACTAGTGGAAGTTTGTCATAAATGTCGGGCTTGTGTTCGAGCATGTCCGGTACAAGCAATAATTTTTGGAGTAGGAGAAGTAATCGTAGACCGAGTAAAATGTGCTGAATATATTTTTTCTCATGATAATGAATGTATTGAATGTGCATCAGAATGCCATACCGGGGCATTAGTATTAAAATTGTTCGAAATAGATGAAAACAATAATG
>SUPR01000127.1 GCA_005191425.1 Candidatus Helarchaeota ASGARD archaeon Hel_GB_B | reverse complement strand
AATCCATAATAATTTATTTCAACGGATTATTGAAACTTAATTTTTTAGATTATTTAAATTGGAGATTTTTTGGAAATCTATTCTTATTCTTATAATAGCACAAGTGAAGAATTTCATTAATATTTTAATTAATTATTTATAAGATTAAAAAGAGTCAAAATTTAATAGCCAACGCTGAATTACGAATATATTAAAAAAAAAAGTTTATTATGATTAAATTTTACTGATTCAACTATTATTTTTCAATTTTTAAAAACAAAAAATAACAATAATTTATATTATTCGATTGTATATTAGATTTTAGAATAGTATACAATATCGAGATGATAAAATCTTGAAAAATTTTAAAAAATTAAATGTTTTTTATACAAAAGAGGAATTAGATTTCAGGGAAAAAGTCCATGAATTTGCTGAGAATAGAATAAAGCCTTTTAATAATGAATTAGAAAATAATAATTATGAGCCAATAAAAAAGCTACTTAAAGAAATGGGAAAAGAAAAAATTTTAGGAGCGCTTCATCCAAAAAAATATGGTGGGATTGAAATGGGTATGATTGGAGAAACAATTGTAGCTGAAGAAATAGCACGCGTTAGTCTTGCAGTAGACCTTTCCAGGATTGCTACTATAGCCTTGTTTGGTATGCCTTTACAGAGGTTTGGTACTGAGGAACAAAAGGAAAAATATTTACGTCCAATTATCAAAGGTGAGAAAATTGGGTGCATTGGAATTACTGAGCCATCCGTTGGATCTGATGTTGTAGGGATGAAAACTACTGCTGTTAAAGAGGGTGATTTTTATATAATTAATGGGGAAAAACGTTTTATTACAAATGGCCCAGAGGCAGATTTTATCAATTTATATGCCATAACAACTCCGCTTCCAAAAGTCCACCCAAAAAATGGGATGAGTTCCTTTATTATTGAAACTAAGACGAAAGGATTTAAAGTAAAAAAGAGATTTAATTTATGCGGACTTAAAGGTACCGCGGTCGGACACTTAATATTTGAAGATGTAGCTGTCCCCAAAGAGAATCTTTTAGGGAAAGAAAATCATGGATTTCATATTTTGATGTCCGAACTGAATTCTGAGAGGTGTTGTATTGCAGCACAAGGAGTAGGCGTAGCCAGAGCTGCATTTGAGGAAGCAGTTAAATATAGTCAAGAAAGAATTCAATTTGGAATGCATATTAGATTTTTTGAAGGTATTAGTTTTAATATTGCAGATATGGCTATAAGAGTTGAAGCATCAAGAGCACTTACTATACAGGCAGCCCGTAGCCTTGATAATATCGGTAATATACCTTCAACTAAAATTTGTGCTATGGCAAAAAACTTCTCTGCAAAAGCCGCTACTCAAAATGCAACTGATGCCGTTGGTATCTTGGGTGGAATTGGATATACGAATGAATATCCTGTAGAAAAATATTATAGAGATAGTAAATTACTTGAAATTGGAGGCGGAACAATAAATGTTCATAAATTTATTATTCAAAGAGAAGTCTATAGAGAATTCGGATTTTCATAATATTTCCAGTAAAAAAATAAAAAGATAACAAATTTAATTGCTTAATTTGTTATAAAATCTAATAACTTTCTTTATTTATTTTTTTTCTTCATCAAATTTTCAAGATATGATATTTGCTTGTCCCAATCGCATTCGATTGCTTTTTCAGGGCAAATCAATTCGCAAATATAACATCTATTACAAGGAATATCAAGGAATTTTGGATAAGGACTTAAAATAATCTTATCCATTGGACATATTTCAGCACATCTCCCACATTGCGTACATCTGTCCTCATAAAATTTGCCAGGTAGTTTCGGAAACCAGATTTGCATATATTCATAGGTCCACATTTTACTTGAAGCATTTTCTTTAGTCCAGAAATCTGTTTTTTCAGGTACATTTGGGTCATTAGCTTTTTCGATAAGTTTTATTCCAAATTTTTTGGCTTCTTCTAGCTCTTCAGGTGTTGGGTGTCCTTTAGAAGCAGGTAAATATCCACCGAAATTCCTATACATCTGATGGACGTCCCAGCCTCTCCACCTATCATATCCATCTATAATTTTTAAACCTTTTTTATCGAGGACCTTTTTTATTTGGAAAAGAGTAGACCCTGGGTTTCCTCCACTTGTACAAAATAAGAATCCTTTTTTATTTTTAAGAATAGGAAATTCTTTCAATGTCAGATAAACACTATAAGGAGGATGAAAATAATATACGGGGACACCAATTCCAATTAGGTCATAATCATCGAAATTAAAGCTTTTAATCATTTCAATATCTTTTTTCATTTTTCTTAAAAGTATGAGGTCGCATGAATTATTATTGTACCTCAATCCTTCTCCAATTTTCTCGGCTATTTTCTTTGTATTACCCGTAATTACTTGAGAAAAATAAAAAATTACGCTGTTCATTGTTAATCACATTTTTCAAATTTTTTCAAGAAAAAAAGGATTTAATAATTGTTTTTAAAATTAATGATTACAAAAAAATAGGGTTATAAATAATAAATTTCCGATTAAAAAATTAATATTTTAATGATTTAAACTTGGAGTAGAATGGATAATAAATAAAAAAACTACGATGAATTGGAAATCTGTTGCTGTAATAATTTGACCACAATATTATGGCAATTGGACAATTTATAAGGTAATATTACCTCTATAACTTCTTTTTAGCAAGAAATTATTCCTATATTAATAATATTTCTATCTTGCATCTTACAATGATATCGGATTGAACCGTTGCTCAAAAAGTCTCTAATTTTCTGCATTTTACTTTTTAAATGAGGGTTAAAAAGATTCAAAATATTTTTTAATTCTATTAAAGATATTTAAATTATGAAAAAAGAAAATTCAAATAATGTTAAGAGACAATTTGGATGGCTAATTTTTTTTATAATAACATTTTTTAATATATTAATCATTGAATTATTAGTTTTAGCCATTGAACCTCTATGGGCAGATTTTAACTATTATTTGGGTGATATGGTCGGGACATTACAAATAAATTTCGTATATATTTTAATTTTAATAATTTCGATACCTTTGATATACTCCGGGATAATAATCATTTTAAGCTTGATTCAATTAATCCGGTCGAAAAAAGTAAAACCACATATTGTTAATAAAGTCGTATCAATAATTTTTCTGGCATTTTTTGATTTTTTACTGATAATTTTAATAGTTTTATTCGGAGAGGAAGCAGCAATAATTGGGTCATTAATTATGGACAATATAATCATTATCTACATGATTTTAATTGTAATTCTAATAAGTATTATTCCTACAATCTACAATAAATTTAGAAAATTTACAAAAACAGCCAGTTATCACAAAATTAAAGGTATAACATTCCTTAGTTTAATTATTATAGGTTACATCATTGCTTTTATTCTCCCATTTTTAGTCGTCCCACCAAATGTTACTGACCAAATTCCACCGAAACCAAAACTAATTGCACATAGAGGATTATCCCATTTGGCTCCTGAAAATACATATATTGCTTGGAAATTAGCTAAAGAGCACGGAGCAAACGGCATTGAAATAGACACTCAAATAAGTCTTGATGGTAAGCTATTTTTGATGCATGATGACACATTAAAACGCACCACAAATGTTGACAAAGTATTTCCCAATCGTGTAAATGACGATGCATCTTCTTTTAATTTCTCAGATTTAATGAAACTCAATGCTGGTGCTTGGTTTGTTGAAAGAGACCCATATGGATCAATTAAAAAAGGTTTGATCAATCAAACAATGATAAATTACTATTTAACAAATGTATCAATTCCTACTTTAGAAGAAGTATTGAATTTTTGTAGAGATAATAATTTGATTTTAGATGTCGACTTCAAATATCCGGCGCAAACTCATCCATATTATTCTCAATTATTTAATTTAACGCTATATACAATAAATAAATCGGGCATTAACCAAAGTTTAGTTTGGATAACTTCAGGAAATTATACCAACCTAAACTACGTTAAAAATAATTATCCAAATATGATAACGGCATTGAGTATCGATCCGAAAAACCCTCCTTCCGTCCAAGAGTTCTTAGCATTAGGGTATGATATGATCAATTCACATTATTCCGTTCCATTCAATGTTTTAAAATCATATTATAAATCGGGAATTAAAGTGAATTTATGGACTGTAGATATTCTTGCAACATTTTCCCAACTTTGGTGTTTAGGTGCTACATATATAACTACAAACGAAGCCCACAATTTTGTTATAATGAATCAACCAAGCTGGTATTTATCGACTTTTTCCTACTACGGTATTTGGATAGTCCTTTATGCATTTGGGTTAAGTTCAATATTTATTTTTAAATATTTTTCAGAGAAAAAAGAACTCAAAAATTAATTGCTTTCCTCTTTTTTTTTCTACTCTTGTCTGAATAACACTGAGATATTACCTTATTTGAAATATTAAAAGGTCAGTGAAATTAAATAAAGGTGATAGTAGTGTTATTAGATAAATTAAAAGCATTGTCTGAACTATATAGATCTGAATTACAGAATATCGAAATAAAATTAGATAATGAAACAATAGAACGGCTCGAATTGGTTAAAATGGCTATAAGAAATATATTTAAAGAGAGAACTATTGAATAGTCCTTCTTTTTTTATTTTCATTAATTTTTAAAAAATAATTTGTTTTATGAATTTTGCTTGGAATGTTTTAAAAATCTAAATAAAGCCAATAATGCTTTTACGGCGTTATTTACTGTATAAAACACACAAATTCCATTAGTTCTCAATTTTAATTCAAATTTTGATAATCGGTATGGAATTACGGGCTGGACCAAAATAATTGGTTTATTGGACTTATTTTTTAATTTTAAAAGATCTTTTGTTAATTCACTAGTAATTTCCATAGAGCCTAGAATAATTAGAATATCTACGTTGGGGTCATTTATAGCAACTTTTGCAACTCTCACATATAAATCCATATCAAGCGCGGCTGCTATACTAATATCAATAGGCATATTCGGGACAACGTTAGTACCATAATCGGGAATTATTTGTTTCAATTTGTCTATAGTGGAAGGACTTAAATTTGCAAATTTCAATCCATTTTCTTCAAAGATGTCCGTAGTATTAGAAATTAATCCTCCTTGTGATGCTATTAGGCAGATTTTTTGTCCAATATTTTTAAATTGTTCTAAATTTAAGAAAATTTGGTAGTAATCTAAAATTTCCTCTATTGAACTTACTTGAGCTAATTTATTTTTCTTAATAATACTATTCCATATTTCTTTTGAGCCCCCAATACTTCCGGTGTGGGAGGAAATAACTTGTTTTCCCAGTGGCGTATTACCGGTTTTCCAGATAATTATTGGTTTTTTTATAGAGATACGTCTTATTAAATCGACAAATCTCCGTCCGTCTTTAACGCCCTCAATATAAATACTAATAATTTTTGTATTAGGGTCGTTCTCAAAATATTCTAGAAAATCATTTATAGTTAGGTCAACTGAATTTCCGAGAGAAATAACTTTACTGAACCCAATTCCTCGTATAGCCCCCCACCTTGATATTGTTGCACATATAAATCCGGATTGAGAAACAAAAGATACAGGACCTTCTATTAATGGTATTCCTGGAAAAAATGATAATTTTGTAGAAGGCACATAAATACCAATACAATTAGGACCAATTATAGACGCTCTACCTTTAATAATTTCAAGTAATTGATCTTCTCTCTTTTTACCTTCTTTTCCTAATTCTCCAAATCCAGCGGAAAATATGATAATATGTTTAATTCCTTTATCAATACAATCTTTAACTAGTTTTAATACTTCCCTTGGATGGGTGGAAATTATTGCAAGGTCAACATCATTAGGGACGTCTTTAATAGAAGGATACGTTTTTAACCCATTGATTTCATCCGCATTTGGATTGATAGGATATATATTTCCTTCAAAACCACTTAATTGGTATGATCTTAAAAATACATTTCCAAATTTGGCGGGAGACCGGGACGCCCCTAATATTGCAATTGACCGCGGATTGAAAAAACCTTCAATATCATCAATTCTGCTCATTTTTAATTCCATTTGTTTTTAAATTAAAATTAATTTTATTTATAAATAAATAAAAATCATTAAACCTTTTTGATAAAATTTTTTATTAATGACTCAAAATTAAAATTGAATTTAAACAAGCACTTTTTGATCAATTTATTTATTTATCTTAATTTTCAAAAATTTAAAACTAATAAGTTTAATATCAATATTCATCAAATTAATTGTAGAATATTTTTTAGATTTAATATCTTTTTTACATATTGGTATATTATATTATATTCCTTAATATTAGTCAATAAATTGATAAAAATTGAAATTTTTATCGCCGTGCAGTTTTTATAAATATTTTTTAAAAAAATAAAAAGGTTTTATTTATTAATAATGGGTTATATTATGGCAAAAAATACGAATATTGATGAATTATTAAGTCGAATTCAGAATTTAAATAAATTATACGAGAAAATATCTGAAGAAAAAGAAAATAAAATTAAAAAGATATTAAATTGGGCCGAATCTGAGCTAGATTTCAAAAGGTGCGCTATTTTTGATATTTCAGGACTTTTAATTGAAGCAGGATTCCAAAAAGATGATGTTGATATTGATGTATTGGGAGCTTATGGCGTCCAATTATTTAATATTTCACATAATTTGAAAGACGAAGTTTTTCGACCACTTTCAAGTTCCAACTTATATGAAAATCAGCCAAATGACCAGATAACATCAGTGAAAATTAAAGAAATATTACTGGAAACTAATTTAGGCACACTTTTTATTTCACCATTACCATTTCCAAAAAATTTAACCATAGACAATAATTCAGAAAATTATATTGGTTTTGTAGTAATATTATTGGAACAGGATGAACTATATAATCTTGGAATTATTAAGATTAATATACAAAAAATAGTGGAAGCAATTCAAAAAGAATTAATTGTTCGTAGTATTTGATACTTTTTTTTCATTTTCATAATTAAAAATAATTAAATGTATTCAATTACAATTAATTTTGATCTAAAAAGTTCATTACTTGTTTAAAAGTAGGCATCCCCGTCCTGGCGCCCATTTTCTGAATTTTTAAAGCAGCTGCAGCGTTTGCAAATTGCCCAATTTCTTTAAGCGTCCACCCTTTTAAATACCCAACACTAAATGCACCGTTAAATGTATCTCCAGCACCAGTAGTATCGATTATTTTTTCTATATCATAAGCGGGGACGATTATTTTTTCTTTTTTAGTCTGAATTAAACATCCTTTAGCACCAAGCGTGACCACCACTATTTTTGGACCTTTTTTAATCAATACTTTTGCTGCCTCTTCTGGAGTACTTGTTTTTGTTAATTCCATTGCACCAGCTTTATTTGGACATAAAATATCCGTTTTTTCAATTATTGGGGCTAAGATGTCCCATCCTCGAATAGAAATCTGCTTTTCTAAATCAAATGAAACAATTAAATCGTTTTTCTTAGCTATTTCTATCGCCTTTTTAGTAATATCTAAATGTATAGCAGTCGTATGAATTAATTTAGCCTGTTGAATATAATCTTCATTAATATCTTCTAAATCTAATTTTGTAGTCTGCATGTGTGGCGATTGGATAATAATTTTGTCTCCTTTTAAATTGACCATTATAAAATTAATTGGTGTTGTAAGTCCCTTTTTTTTCAATGTAAATGTATAGTCTATTTTCTCTTTTTTTAGGTTCTCTATAAGAAATTCACCATCATTATCATCTCCAACAGCACCCATAAATCCTGTTAATACGCCTAGCCTTGACGCAGCTGTAACATAATTAGCAGTAACTCCACCTGCAAATTTTACTTGTGTTATTGCATCAATTTTCTCATCGGGCTCTGGAAAATATGGAATTTTTGATACCAGATCAATTACTATTTCTCCTAAACCGATAATTTCAACCATATATTAAAATTACTTTCTTTTACAAAAAAATCTATCTATTACGAGATTTTACAAAAACCTTTGCCCGACAAAAATATATAAATAAATATATAATTTTTTTTCTCCGACTAAATTAGAAAAGATTTTTTTATATCAAACTATTATTTTTATTTAATCATAATATGAGATGATTTTAAAAATGTATTATAAATATAAATATTATTAT
>SUPR01000126.1 GCA_005191425.1 Candidatus Helarchaeota ASGARD archaeon Hel_GB_B | reverse complement strand
TTTAGAATTAAAAAAGAATAATCTTAATAGTGATATTGCTAAAAAGTGCATTGATTTTATGAATATTGTAAAAGATCAAGGCAAACGTTGCCAAAAAATCACAGAGAGTATATTGAATGTTGCAAGGCGAAAAACCCCTGCAAAAAAAGAAACGTATATAAACGGAATCGTTGAATCAGCGTTAGCTATTGCTCATTATCATTTTAAAAAAGGTAATATACAAATCGTAAAATATTTTGATAAAGATATACCACCGATTATGGTTGATGAAAATCAAATACATCAAGTTTTTTTAAATCTCATAATTAATGCAAAAGATTCAATGGAAAAAGGTGGAATATTAACAATTAATACAAAAAAGGAAGAAAATAATTATATTATGATAACTTTTAGTGATACTGGTTGCGGTATACCTGATGATAAAATTGACAAAATATTCCAGCCGTTATTCACAACAAAAGAAACAGGCAAAGGAACAGGTTTAGGTTTATCAATTAGTCAAGAAATTATTGAAAACCATAAAGGTTCAATTTCAGTAAAAAGTGATTTAAATAAGGGTACTGAATTTATTATTAAATTACCTATCAACATAGAACCTTAACAAAAATAGAAATATCTAACAATAAAATTTAAATGAATTTACCATTTTTCAGCAAAAATAATAAAATAGGAATAGACATAGGGAGCTATTCAATTAAAGTTATACAAAGTGTTTTAAATTCTTCTAATGCCTATAAAATAAAATCAGCTGGATACAAAATTTCACCAATTTTATTGAACAATAACATACTTGATGTTGATGACTCATTATTAAGCAAAGCAATTATTGACCTATTTAAAGAAAATAAAATAAAAGGTAATAAGGTTTTTTTAACACTGTCAGACCCGTCAATATATCTACGACATATAACTATACCAAGTGTACCTGAAAACGAAATTATAAAAGCAATAAAATGGCAGGCCGAAAAGTATATACCGTTTCCTATAGATGAAGCTATTGTTGATTATCAATATCTAGATCCAAGTTCCAAACATCAGTCTGATAATATAGATATTGTTTTAGTTGCTGTTCGCAAAGATATAATTAACAAATATATTAATATTTTAAAAAATGCTCATCTATATCCTTGTAATATAAACACGACACCCTTTACAATTGCTCATGGATTTATTAAATCTTCAAATACTAAAAAAGATAAAATGATAGCACTTGTGGACATAGGATATCAATCAACTTTCGTGACAATATTAAAAGGTTCTTCTTTACACTTTGTAAAAAACATTAATCTAGGTATATCACATTTAATACACGAAATTATAAGAGCTAACAAATTAAATAAAAATGAAACTTCATCAATAATAAATGAGATAATTAATTTAGAATCAATACAAAAGTATAAATATTTTCCACAGATAGAAATTTCTTTGAATTATTTAATAGAAGATATAAATCGCTGTTTCGCATATTGCGAAACAGCGTCACTTTGTGAATCGATACATGAAATCGAACTTTGTGGGGGAGGGGCACTTCTAAAAAATATTGATTCATATTTAAAAGACAAATTAAACATCCCAGTTAATATTAGTTATTTATTTAATAGCGATTTCTATAATATATCAATTAATAACGATATAAATAATATTGAAAATGCCCCTTGCTTTTTAGGAGCCTTCGGTGCAACATTATAAAAATTATCTTTTTTTATGAAAAATATAAATTTAATACCAGATGATTTTATTTTAAAGCAACATAAATTACGAATACGTAATTTATATATAACATGTTTTATAGTTTTTTTCATAATATTGTTTTCCATTCATTTTTTATTTTCTACTAAAGTTTATACACTTCAGCAACAATTATATTTAATTAAAATGAAATTTAATAAAATTACAAACAGTAATCTACAAAACGAAATTGATTTAATTAATAATAATATATCAAGTTTTGTTGATAAAAATAAATTCTTTTTACATTTAATTGACAACAAATTCAATTATAGAAATATACTAATATCAATTAGTAATACTGTTGGAGACCAAATCTGGTTAAACAGTTATTTAATAGATAGCCAAAAAAGGATATGTGAAATAAACGGTTTTTCACCTAATACAAATCTCGTCAGTGAATTTATGATAGAATTAAAAAAAATACCTTACCTTAGTGACATAAAATTGACGTCAATGAAAAAGGTTTTAAATGAAAAAAATAGTAATATATCTTTTAAAATAATTTGTGATCTTATATAAACAGTTAAACTAATACTATTAAGAAATGAACATTGTGAAAAATATTTATAAAAATTCTGTAATCAATATAACTCTAGTATTACTAATATGTTCGTTTGTTTTCTTTTTTGTTGATATCCGACCCAAATTGATTTCATTAAATGATTTAAAAGAACAAATAAATTATATTGATATTCATTATAATACTGCTATGCAAGAGGAAATAACAAAAAGGTCAAAGAATATTAAAAATGATATCCAGTTAATACAAGAGAAAATAAAATATATCGATTCATACATAAACTCCTTGAAAAAACATGTAATACAAGATAAAAATGTTCCTTTATTAACCCAGGAGCTTTTTAAAATGGCTGATTCATGTAAAATTGAATTAGGAATGGTCAAGCCATTAAACTCTAAAAAAATTGACAACTATGAAATTTTACCTACAAATATACAATTTACCTCTAATTATTATGAACTTATAAATTTACTTTTAAATATAACTGCATCAAAATTATTGTCCGGTATAGATAAATTATCGATAAAACTAAATGATAAAATATACCCACAGCTAGATATATCTTTAACAGTTAATGCTGTTTTTTTAAACAATGAGCATGAATAATACTAATATAAGTTAATTTTATTTTAAATTTTATGACTAAACGTGAAAAATTAATTGGAATATTCACACTGATTTTTTTTGTTATATTTTTATTATTTTACATAATCCCCCATTTTTTAAATAAAGATAATCATAAAAACATAATTTTAAAAGAAAGTAAAATTACCGATAATAAAAAAAATAGTACTATAATAAATTATATTAATAAAAACGAGCTAATTAAAATCTCTAATAGAATCGACGTATTAAAACAAGATATAGAAAACAATGTTGTTAAAGATCCCTTTAAAAAGCCAATACCAGATATTGAAAAACCACAAACTAATTTGTCTGATTTAAAATTTTTAGGTATTATGTGGCATAAAGGTGAACCATTTGCTATTATAAATGAGAAACTTTATAAACAAGGCAACACAATATTAGGCTTTAAAATTGTTCAAATTAAAACAAATGAGATTATTTTATCAAAAAATGGACAAATGCATTTATTGAGACTTTTCCCTGAATATTCAATAAAAAAAACATTAGATAATGAGGATATAAATAATGAAAAAGACCATACTAATCATTGAAGATGATTTTGATATAAATGAAATGATTAAGACACGTTTAGAAGAAGATGGGTATAATACTATAAGTTCTTATGATGGGAACGACGCTTTAAAAAAATTAAATACATTTAACCCTGATTTGATTATACTGGATATAATTTTACCAAAAGTCAATGGATTTGAATTATGTAAAACAATTAAAAAAAATGAATCATGGTGTCATATTCCAATAATATTAATGACCGCTACAAGCGGTCTTGATAATGTTGCTCGTAATGAAGATAAAGTCCAAGCAGACGCTTGTATTGCAAAACCTTTCGAATATCCTGAATTATTAGAAACTATAAAAAAATTGATATAAATAAGGAGGCTATGATGAAAAAGAAGATATTAGTAGTAGACGATGAAAAAGAAGTAAGAGAACTTGTTAAATGTGTTTTAGAGAACAATGATTATGATGTAATCACAGCCAATGATGGTACCGTTGGCTTAGAAAAAGCAAAAAATGAAACCCCAGATCTCATAATTTCTGATTTAATGATGGACAAAATGCCTGGTGGGGTAATGCGTGAGCGATTGAAATCAGACGAAAGTACATCCAAAATACCAATTCTTTATTTAACAGGCGTAATATCTGTAGAAGAATCAGAATTTATTAAAAATAGATTAGCAGGCGAATTAATTTTGGCAAAACCGTTTGAAAGTACAGAGCTATTGGAAAAGGTTCGAAACCTATTAAAACAATAATATATTTAGTATAAAATAAATACTCCATTGAACATTAAAAACAAGGATGTATAATATATTATAATAATAGCTTTTGAATAACTAAATTTATCTTAGTATTTTTAAATAAATAAAATAAGTTTAATCCAAAATGAGAAAATTACATATCTATTTAACATCTAAAAAAGGTTCTGCTTTAATTGTAATTATTTTATTTATCTCAATCATAATAAGTTTAGGAATTTATATATATCATAAAAATACATTAGAGCAAGAACGCATTTTATACCAAGCAAAAATTGATAAATTAAAATATAATGTTCAATTACTAAAAATTGAAAAAAATAATTTACAGACAGACATCGACAAATTACTTCTCGAACAAAGCCTTAAGAAAAAAGAAGAAGAAGCTTTATTTCAAACCGCAACTCCTGATTCTATCCTAGATAAACCCCAAAATATATCTAAACCACCCGTTGATGTAAACCAATTAGGTGGTACTGATATGTTATCTCTTTTACAAGCGAATATTAAGATATCTGATGAACTTCAGAGAGCTAAGATTAAAATCGAAGAAATTAATCTAGTTAAAGCAAACCTAGAAAAGCAAATAAAAATCTTGCATGAAAAATACTATACAAACAAAAATAATTAAATTTTTAAACATATAAATATGTTATATATTTAATGGAGGTATTTTATGACAGAAAAACAAATAGGACAAATAACTCATGTTTTCAATAAAATATCAGTTGGTATTATAGAATTAACAGATACTCTTAAATTAGGCGATAAAATACATGTCAAAGGTGCACATGATGATTTCACTCAAGCTATTGACTCAATGCAGATAGAACATGAAAAAGTTGAGATAGCAAATTCTGGTGACTCTGTCGGCATAAAATTTAATTCATCAGTACATATTAATGATAAAGTTTTTAAAACAATTGATGAATAAACATATTATTTTAAACCATTTTTTTAAAACGGGAATTTAATGTCAAAAGATTTTAATGAACGCCGTAAATATGTCAGGATTAAATCAAGAAATGTAATTAAGTGTAAAAAATATTCGTCCCAAACGGTTGTTGATGAAATTAAATCAACGATGTCTAAAAATATAAGCGCTGGAGGAATTTTAATTGAATCCAAAAAAAATACAATGTCGACGATGTTTTAAAAATAGAATTAAACCTACCAGGATGGCGAACATTCAAATCTAAATATTATGAAGTGTTTGACAGACATGACTCATTTCCATTAAAGATTGTTGGAGTTGTTGTTAGGGTAGAGTTAATTAATGAAAATCTCTATGATATAGGTATTTGTTATACAGTAATTAAAGAACAAGATAAAAATATTCTTGATAAATATATTCATCGGCAATTAGGTTTATTATAATTTTTTATGTTAAATGCCCTTAAATATCTTCTAAAACAAATAGAATTCCATTTAATATTTTTTATATTTACATTACTCGTATTTACATGGCCTTTTATTATCCAATCTAAGAAAATAACACAGTGGCATTTATATCTTTATCTCCTAATAACATGGTTCATTATCAATCTACTTCTATTTTTTATCAGTAAAAGTTTCGACACACCCAATATAAAATATCCAAGTAAACAAGAATATTAATATGTTTTCTCCTTTTATTATAGTCACTATTATCCTCATTTATATAGGAACACTCTTTGTACTTGGTTTGACTGCTGAAAAAAAGTCACGTTTACAAAATTTTATTTATAACAACCCATTTATTTATTCATTATCGTTAACAGTATATATCGCATCTTGGTCATTCTATGGTCTTGTTGGTTTTGCCACTAATTCAGGATTACTTTCTTATACATTTTTTTTAGCAACGGTTATCTCATCACCATTTTGGTGGATTATTATTAGAAAGCTTATTTATATAAAAAACCAATATTCAATAACAAGTATAGCTGACTTTATTTCAGCCCGCTATAATAAATCCACAGTCATTGCAGCACTTGTTACATTGATAGCATTTATTGGTATTACACCTTACATTTCCCTTCAATTGCGTTCCATTATTACAACATTTGATCTTATTGCCGGAACAACAGACATGCATAGGAACATTTTAATTCATTATGAGGGGTTAATTGTTGTTTTTTTAATGACAATTTTTACAATTATAATTGGCGTAAGAAGACTAGATCCGACAGAAAGACATCCTGGTATTATTGCTTCTGTCGCATTTGAAGGAATAATAAAGTTAATTGCATTTATTTTGGTGGGTTACTATGTTACACATTATTTATTTAACGGTTTTTATGATATATTTAATCAATACTTCAACAGCTCGCTAAAAGAACATTCAAATTTTATTAGGCCTGAAATGTTTTCATTTACTGAATGGATAACATATTTTATTATAGCTTTACCTACATTTTTATTCCTCCCCAGGCAATTTCATATTGCAGTTATTGAAAATAGAAATGAAAACCATATAAAAACTGCTCTTTGGTTTATTCCATTATATATGTTTATTTTTGCCATCTTTATATTACCTTTAGCAATTTCAGGCCTACTTAGTGGATATCTACCGCAAGGCTCTGACATATTGTTATTAAAATTACCCGTTGATTTAGGAAATAATTTTATGAGCTTAATTGTTTTTTTGGGGGGATTTTCTGCTGCTTCCGGAATGATTATAATCAGTTCAATGACAATGGCAACTATGTTAACTAACCATATAATCTTACCATTAATAGGAAATTTTAAATTTTTAGCCATAATTAAAAAAAATCTATTATATTGCAGATGGATTTCGGTTGCATTCTTTATATTAGCTGGTTATTGGTTTGAATTACATATTGAAAGATCTTATCTGCTTGTTAATATTGTTTCTATTTCATTCGTTGCAATACTTCAATTTACTCCAGTAATTTTGGGTGGGTTATTTTGGCATAAAGGCAATAAATGGGGAGCATTTTTTGGTTTAACTTTAGGCTTTCTTACTTGGATATATACACTCGTAATTCCATCTTTTATAAGAAGTGGATGGTTATCCCGGTCAATTTTATCATACGGCCCATTTGGATTAGAATTATTAAAACCGGAACAACTATTTGGATTAGTTATATCTGAACCATTAACTCATGCAGTATTTTGGTCCCTATTATTGAATATATCCGCTTACATAATTATTTCATTATTTATTAAACAATCACAAGAAGAGCAAATTATTGCAAATAACTTTATAGACATTTTTAAAATAACCGCTTCAGGGGAATATCAAATTCAGTTACCTCCTCACATAAATTTATCCGATAAATTATATGCAGCTGAAAAGCTACTTAATCAATACTTTTCATCTAATACTGTTTCTAAAATAATCAAAAAATGCCTTGATAATATTGGAATATCAAATAAAAACAAAATATCAATAATTGAATTGTCATATTTAACATCAAATATCGAGAGAATACTATCAGGGTCTATTGGAGCATCGTCTGCCCATAAAGCTGTAAAAAAAGCTTGTTTTTTCACAAAATATGAATCCGATAAATTATCAACTGTCTATGCAGAAATACTTTCTAATTTAAAAATAAGCCCTGATGAAATGAGAAAAAAAATAAATTACTACCAAGATCGTGAAATTGTTTTAGAAAATCAAGCTGCAATACTTGAAACACTTGTTAAAAAAAGGACCGAACAACTAGAAAATGCACAAAAAGAGCTTGTATTTAAAGAAAAATTAGCAGCACTTGGAAGTCTTACTGCAACCGTCAGTCATGAATTAAGAAATCCTTTAGGTACAATAAAATCTTCTTTATATTCCATAATCCGACGTTTAGGCAATAAAAATACAGATTTAAATTTAATTATAGAAAGGGCAGACCGTAATATTAAAAGATGTGATTTTATAATTAATGAATTATTGGACTATACAAGATCAAAAGATTTATATAAAGAACGTACCGTTATTGATGAATGGTTAAATGATAATTTTCAAGATTTTACAATACCAACATCTATTAAATTTAAAACAAAATTTTCGAGCAATGTTACAATTGAAATCGATAGAGAACGAATAAGACGTTGCATTATTAATCTTATAAACAACTCTTGTCAATCAATCTATCCAAATAATGATTCAGACATTAAACAAGCACA
>SUPR01000125.1 GCA_005191425.1 Candidatus Helarchaeota ASGARD archaeon Hel_GB_B | reverse complement strand
TTTTGTTAAGACTAAATAGTCATCAATTTTTACATTTGAAGAATATATTACTTTATCAATTGGCCAAATAGCAGTTGCTTCGCCGCCAATTAGGGGCCAAGGATTTTGGATTGTTTGTCCACCAATTATAGTGGTTCCATTATTAATACTAAATTCCTGAAACCCTTTAAGAATGCCTGATGAAACTTCAAGGGGCATCTCTGGGTCAATAGCAAGGAATACAAGGACACCAATAATGTTGGTGGCACCCATTGCATAAATGTCATTTGTAACATTGCAGGCAGTGATTTTTCCTTGTAATATTGGGTCATCTATAATTGGAGTAAAAACGTCAATTGATTTAATAGCGACTAACTCATCATTAATTTTTATAACTGCAGCATCATCTCCGATCCCCATGATAATTTTAGGAGATCTAATTTTTATGTTAGATGTTTCCAATAACTTGTCTAATTCTAATTTATCTATTTTGCAACTTCAACCATGGATTTTTACTTGTCTGGTAAGTCGATAATTTTCTTTTACGGGACTTGCACCTCCATATTGTTTATATAAATATACTGAAAATATAATAAATAGAAAATTAATATATCTTTTCTAACTTTTTAAAAATAGTAGGAATATAAGTTAAAAAACAGAAGTAATTAACATTTAAAAAGAAATAATTAATGAACTTGAAAAAAATAATATAAATTTGATTCTTAAAAAATGAATTTTGTTAATTTTAACTCAGTAAATTTTAAATTAAAGGATTTTTGTGGCGTAAAATGCGAATACTTACATTTGATGTTGGGGTAGGTACTATAGACGTCCTAATTTGGGATACAAATGAAGTCAATATTTTCAAATTAGTATTACCTTCGCCTTGTCAGTATTTTACAAAAAAAATCAAGAAATCAAAAGAAAATTTGTTTATTGATGGAATAGAAATGGGTGGTTTCCCAATAAGTTCTGCAATATTTGAACATATTAAAAAAGGATTTAAAGTTTATATGTCAGATACTGTTTGGAAGACTATTAAGTATGATAGAAATTATGTTCTGGAGAAAGGAATACATATAATTAATGATAAAGAAAAGTTAAAACTTAAAAATTCCGAGAAAAATGAAGAACTATTTCTTACAGATGTGGAAATAGATTATTTTTTTAAGATTTTTAAGAAGTTTGGGTTAAGTTTGGATTTTGATTATATTGGGATTGCGGTTCAAGACCATGGAGTACCAGACCCATCTATAAAGACCAAGAATTTTAGAAGAGAATGGATCATTAATATTTTAAAAAAGTCTCCTGAATTTGATAAATTTCTTTTTCCATATAATAAAATCCCGAAATTTTTATCACGATCAAACTCAATAGCAAAATATGTATATCAAAAAACTGCGACCCCTGTTTTTGTCTCAGATACATCCATTTCTGCGATGAAAGGATGTCTTTACCATCCAAATTTGAAATTTGATAAAATAGTTGCTATGGACATCGGAAATGGGCATACATGTGCGTTTTCTATTGATAATAATAAAATTTTAGGATATTTTGAATATCATACAAAATCAATCACTGTTTCTAGACTGGAATGGGCAATTAAAAAATTGATTAATGGGACTTTAACTAATGAAGAAGTAATTAAAGAAAAAGGACACGGAGCATTTGTAAACCGAGGTCTAAATAAAGATTTTGAGTTGATAGTTACGGGGCCAAGAAGATCAATTATAAGAAATACTCAATTAAAATATATTTTAGGGGCACCATTTGGTGATCACATGATAACAGGTGCAGTCGGTTTAGCGAAGATGATTTTTGAACATGTTAGTCTATTTTGATAAAAAGTTAGATTTATTAAATAGAATAAAATTTTAAATCAAAATGAAAAAAATAAAAATATATAATTTTTTTATGGGATGATTATGAAGCTAGGATTATTAGATTTACTTGCATGCCCGATATGCAAGCATTGGCCAATAAGACTTCAAGTATTCAGCTGGGAAACTCCAGATGAAACATTTAAAAAGGCTATAGAAGGACTTAAAGACATTAAAATTTTAAAAAATTTGACCAAAATTGTTAGGAAAAAAGATAAGGCCGAAGATTGTGTTATTATTAAAGATGATACGATTCAAGATGATTTAGTGCGCTATCAATTAAAATTTAAAGAATATATCGATAAGGCTGTTGAAATTCTTAAAAATCTGGAATACATTGAGATTTTGACTGAAGGTTATCCAAAAGATATTCATAATAAAGTAATTGACATTTACAACAATTTTCTAAATGTAGTAAATATCACTGATGAAAATAAAGTAAAAAATTTTATTGAGGGACAGATAACAAATATATATCTATTAAATTGGTATTTTCAGAGAGCTGAAATTCAAGATGGTATAATGATTTGTGATAATTGTAAAAGATGGTACCCTATTTCCGAAGCAATACCACAGATGTTGCCCGATAATTTACGTGTAAAAAAAGATGAAATCAAATTTTTAAACAAGTGGAAAGATTTAATTTCAAAAGAGGTATTAGAAGAGGGAAGACCTTTTAATTTAAGACATGAATAAATGATAATATTATCCCATAGCATTTTGGTCCATTGAGCCAGACCGATAGCCTTCGAGGTCAATTGTAAGGTAAGTATAGCCAAGTTTTTTAAGTTCATTTATAATTTTTTGTATATCTAGTTCTGGTCCTTCAAATAATTCGATAATTTTTTCCTTTTCCAATTCAATTCTAGCTAAATAAATTTTATTACTTAACTCATAATGCCTAACCCGTACCACATCTGTTTTTAACATTCTTTTTAAAAAATCTTCGCTCTTTTTTATCATTTCAAGTTTTTCAATAGTAATTTCTTCATTATAAGGAATTCTAGACAGCAGACATGTAGTATTTGGAGAATTATAATTACTGATTTTAAAAAAATTACCAATTTTTCTGATTTCTTTTTTCGTTATTTTCTCTAAAATAAATGGTGACATTATATTTAACTCTTTAAGAGCAGTAATACCTGGGCGATACTCTTTTAAATCATCAAGATTAGTTCCATCGACTATTATATCAAATCCACTTTTGTTTTTAAAGGCAATTAAATGTTTCATTAAAGTTTTTTTACAAATATAACACCTGTTCCTTGGATTTTTCTGAAAAAGAACTTCAGGAAAGTTATTTACTTCTATTATTTTATGGTCAATATCAATTTCTTTTGCCATTTTTTTGGCGATAATTAAGTCTTCTTTTAGAAAAATTGGGTTATAAAAAGTACAACAAATAACTTTCTTAGCAGATTTTTTTGCAAGGAATGCAATAATAGTGCTGTCAACTCCACCTGAAAAAGCTACAACTACTTTTTTACCATTAAAGATTGAATAGATCTTTTTAATTTTATTTTCTAATTCTTTTTCCATTTATTTATATTCCTGTTGTGTTATAAATATATGTAATAAAATCACCATCAGTAGAATTATAAATCGGAGTTAAATGTAATGGAAGTAAAGTACAAATCGGTAAGTTTTGCGTTTCAGGATATTGTAGTACTGAGATAATTACATAGTTTATATGATTGTTTCTAAGATCCATTACAATATCACTCCAACTATCAGCACTAGAGAGCGTATAATAATTATAATTACTTGAAGTATAAAATTCTAATTGAGATAAAGCATTTGATGGAGCCATTATATTTGATTCTGGATATGCATTAGAAAATAACCAATTGCTACAATTGTAAACTCCTTTATATGTGTTCGACCTTTTTACTATTATATATTCACCAAATGTAATTTCTAAACTGATAAATGAAATTAAAGACATTATTAATAATAGTACTATGCTTTTTTTGAACCAATTATTATGTGTCCTAAAAATTTTCAAGTTTGGACTTATTGTAGTGATAAAGAAATATGAAATTAACATATATAAAGCAGGGAATGCAGGGAGTAGATATCTATACAATTCTGATGGGCCATATAATGAAAAAAATATAAATACAACGATACTCCAAATCAATAATAAAAGAATTCCATAATTTAATTTAATAATAGAATAAATAATTATAAAACTCAAAAAAATTATCATTAAAATTCCATAAACTGTATTTAAAGATAAGAGATATAAAATATAATATAAAAAATTGGTATTTTGAAATACTAATCCTTGAATATAAGCACCAATCTGTAAAAATGGTTGATATTTTATTGCAAATTGACTTAATAAAAGAAAAATAATACTGACCGAAAAAGTTATAATTGTAATGCTAAAATTGACGAAAATTTTTCTTTTTTTAGTGCGTATATCTCGTTTTAAAATTATAATTAAGAAGTATATACTCATAATAATTAAAACTAAAAATCCAGGATATTTTACTAAAAAAGCAATGACCGATGAAATACCAGCTAAGATAAAAAATTTGATTTTTTCTGATTTCAGACCTTTAAAAAAAAGAAACATTGATAAAACAAAAAAGAATGTCAGCGGTCCATCAGATAGAGCTCTAATATCCCAAAACCGCAATACTGCTGAAATGGAGATAAATAGTGCGGATAATATTGCGACTTTTTCATTATTAAATAATTCCCTTGAAAAATAATAGACTACTCCAATAGTTAAAGTCCCAAAAATTACTGAAATCAAGCGACCTACTATGACTTGTACACCAAAAACTGAATAAAATAATGCAATTAAACTTGAAATTATAATACTACCATGATAGGAAATCGGGATTGGGGGAGTCTCACCAATTAATAAATATTTTGCATAAACAAGAAAACTTGCTTCATCTGGAAAAATATTGGAGTTTAAATTAGATAATAATACAGGTCCTATTATAAAAGACATTAAACGAGAAACTAGGCCAATTAATATTATAAACAATAGTATAATTCTAGATTTTTTTATTTTGACTTTTTTTATCATTGAAATTCTTTTTGTTTAACTTTTGATAACTATTTTAGAAAATATTTAAAATTCTATTACTTAATATTTTTGTTTATTAAAAATCTAGTTAGTAGGAAAGTTCCAATGCCCAAGAAAAAGGAGAAAAACAAAAATAAAAAAAATCAAACCATTTATAATGAATATCCAAAATGTCCAAATTGCGGTAAAGACTTGTTGTTTATTAGGAAATATAAACATAAAATAAAAAAGATTTGGATGGTAGAGTTTATTTGTGGTGAACATTCCTGTCCACATGTAAATTTAACAATTCCTTTAGAAAATATTAAGTTTAATTTAGATGAATATAAAGTAGAAAATCCCAGTATTGCAGAAGGGTTTACAACCCGAATGAAAAGAATAGAACAGAGAATTAGTTCAGTTATTTCTAAAAATACTGGCAATAAATTAATTTGTAAAAAGTGTGGAGCAATAAATCCGCCAGATGGAAAATTTTGTATTTCATGTGGAAATAAATTAGAAAATTAAAGGACCAAATGAATAAAAATTTTAGAAAATGGAAAAATTAGAATGATAAAAAGCAATGATAAACATTTTATTTCTAGAATAAACTTAAAAAGTATTAAAAATCCAAGGCAAAATGATAAATTAATTTATTTTACATTATTTTTATTCCCATTAATTATTGGAATGGTATTTAAATTACTATTTTTTTATTCTAGATATTTAAATTTTGATACTCCATTTATGGGAGAAATTAATTCACAAATTGCTTTTGGGCCACAAAATGTGGAATTTTATGACGATTTTAGATATTATACACTAAATTTTGTTAGATATTTTTTATCCGGGCATTTACCTTATACCCATTATTTTTATGTGGATAATACGCCAAATCCATTTATGAGTTATACACCCTATTTAATATATCCCCCTTTATATCTATATATTATTTCAATGTTTGGGACATCAGTGAATTGGATTGTTGGATTGCAATTTTTATTATTTGATATTATAAGTGGGATATTTATATTCAAAATTGTAGAAAAAACATGGAATAAAATTATAATTGCAACATTTGCATGTCTAATTTATGAATTAAATCCATTGAACTTTTATTATTGTGATTATTGCTGGCTCAATCCACCTATTTTCATTTTTTTTCTTCTTGGCTCGATATATTTTCTAATAAATGATAGATATAATTTATCAATTTTATTTTTAGGCTTGTCTATTATGTGTAAACAATTTGCAGGAATTTTTTTACCAATACTATTAATTAGAATGTCTAGAAAAATGCAAGATAACGGTTATTCAAAATTAAAACAATTAAAGAAATTTATAAAAACGCTTTTTGTCTTTATATTACCTATAAGCATTTTATCTATGCCATATATACTTCCAATATATCCAGATTTTCCTGATTACTTGTACCACATATTTACAATTGGAAATATTGAATTTGACCTAAATTTGCCCGCTTATCAAACACCGGTTGATTTTGTAGTACCTTTTATAGCGATGCATTTTGGAACTAATTTTTTACTTAGTTTTAAGTATTTATTGGAATATTATATATTTTTAATATCAAGTACAGTTATAATTTGTTGTATATATTCGTTTTTTGTTAAACGAAACGAATCATATAATGAAAATACATTAATAATTACCTTGATATTATTGATTTCAATGACATTATTTTATCCTCGTGGATTTTACAAATATTATACCGTTTTGTTTGTGCCATTAATGAGTATTTTCATTATGAAAAATTTAAAAAATAACAAATGGGATAATTGGAGACGAAATGCAACAGAAGTAATTACAGATCTAATTTCAGTAGGAATATATTATATTTTTTCAATAAGTATTTTATTTGTTCAGCGATATTTTACACCTTTTATTCTTTTGAGTATGATATTATATTACACATTTTATGGATATATTAATTTTAATTCCTTATTAAAAAAGTTCTTTAGAATTTATTCTCGAAAAATTAACAGCTTATATGAAAAATATCAAAATAAGTTTAATTATTAGAATTTAAAACAAGGGACTTGAAAACTTCTTCAAATTGAAGAGAAAGATCGTCCCAAGTATATTTTTCAATAATTAATTTGCTTTTATTTATTTTATTTTCATATTCTTTACTATTTGTTAAAATTGATTTTATTACATTTTTCAATTCTTTTGGTGTATCCGCATAGAAAATAGCATCTTTAAATATAGATTTAATACCTGCTAATGAGACAGATATGACCGGTTTTCTACACGCTAAATATTCAAATATTTTCATGGGAATTGCGCATTCAGTCAGATAATTCCTAGTAAATGGCATTAAACAAATATCACATGCTTTTATATACGCTGGTAGCAAATTATAAGAAATACATTTCGTAAAAATCAGGTTTTTCTCTACATTATATCTTTTAGCTATATTTTTAATCTTATTAAAACCATAATAAATAGATGGACCTATCAATACTAATTTGGCTGTAGGATAATCTTTTCTGATTAAAGCTAAGCTTTCAAATAGATAGTCATAATCAATCCAATATTCCAATGCACCTATAAAACATAAAGTCAACTCATTAAGATTGTATTTTTTCTTAATATTTGTCCCATTAACTGCAGGATTAAATAATTTAAGATCAACTCCGTTTGAAATTATTTTTACTTTTGATGATTTTATTCGTTTTGCATATTTATATAAAGGAATTCCTGTTGTTATAATATAGTCAGCATGAAAAATATCATAATCTAAAAGATAAGACAAAAAATAAATTCCAATTTTTCTAACTAAAAGAGGTAAAAAAGTCATATAATAAATATGATAAGGCTGATAATCAACTAAATCAAAGACAAAAGGGATTTTATTGATCCTAGCCGATAAACTTAATAATGGGGAAAATAAAAAATTAGTAGAAACTAATATATCGATTTTATATTTTTTAATCATCTTATTAATATAATTAAAGAATGAAATTCCATTTAAAATGTAAAAAATTAACTTATTTTTTACGAAAAATGTTGGAGGTTTACACAAATATAGATTTTTCTTTAATTGAAATGATTTATTAATTCCCTTTTTTTCATGCTCAAAATAAATTACATAAATTAAATTGTTTTTTGAGAGTCTATTAAATATTTTTTGGACTCTATTTCGAAGTGAGGCCATCCAATCTAACTCAGGGACAAGAAGAATTTTCAGTTTATCTTCCTCCAGTATCTATAGAATTTATGTCCAAGGGAATTTCGTTAACATACCAGATACAATTTTTAACTCGTCTAACTATTAACATTATTATTACCTATATTACACTTTTACATTCTAGTAATTTCAAAATATCTTTTAAAGTTTAATTTAAAACGCTATTTTGACTTTAAAATTTCTCTTAATGATTCTGCTATAGAGAGTTTATTTAAATTAA
>SUPR01000124.1 GCA_005191425.1 Candidatus Helarchaeota ASGARD archaeon Hel_GB_B | reverse complement strand
AATTTTTCCAAATCTCTTTTTAAGTTTTTCAAGATTTTTTGAATATTTAGGATCATTTAATAATACACATTGAGCTAGTTTTGAATCACCTTGTAATACATTTATTGCAAACGCCGAACATGCTTGAAACCCACATTTACCACAATTTGTCTTGGGGAGATATTTATAAAGGTCCATCCATGAAATTTTTTTGATATCAATCAATTCTTTCTCAGAAGGTCGTCCATTTATTAAATATTCTTTATAAGCATTGTTTATCATTTCTTTAATAATCTTGATAACCTCTTGAGCTGCATCTTTATCTCTTGTATTAGTAACTCCGATTTTTCCAGATGGAAAAAAGGTTACATTGTGATCAGAAATTTTGTCAGATAATCTAATAGTAAGCGTGTTTTCTTTAATAGCATAATTGGATTTTCCTATCGGATTGCTTAAAAAAATTATAGGAATAACATCGTCCAAACGATTATCAGCTTGAGCTATAAATCGGATATAGCCAGGAGTAGTAAAACAAGGCAATATCTCAATTATTTCAATTTTATTAACCAAAACTTCATTTTTTTTAGATTCCATCGCCATTCCTTCTTTTTCAGATATTTCATTCTTTAATAAAAAATAAAAATTTATTTTTTTTGTTTTATATCTATGTATCTAAATACTTTGATTTAATTTAAATTTTTTTAAACTTTTCAGATTATGAACTAAACATAATTTTGGTTGAAATTTTTTTAAAATAACACAAAATTAGTAAAATAGTATTGGTCAAACTTAATATTAAAAAAATAAAATGGTTTTAAATTCAAATACAAAAAAAGATAGATATTAATAGGAATTATAATTTAAAGTATGGGAAAATCTTTTCTTTTATTGAATCAATCAATTCATCATTTACTTGAATAATTTTTTCATAATTTTCTTTTCCTAAACGTTTGATTGGGTCAAAATCATCGACAATTTTCTTATCAGGAGTTCTTCCAGTTAATGTTCTACAATAATCGATCCATGACTGAGGGACTTCGTCAGGAAGTTCTTCTTGTTTTTCACACATTTCTGAGAAATATAGAGTCCAAGCTTTCCCAACTACATCTGGGGAATATCCGCCGCCACCTAAAGCAACCCACTTTCCATTACATGCCTTGTGTACTAATTTATGCATAAATTTAGACATTTTTTGATAAGCTGAAATAGATAGCGCCATCATTGTTAATTGGTCAGAATAATGAGTATCTACACCCAGTTGGGTAATAAGTACATCAGGTTTATAGGATTTGATAATAGGACCTACGGTTTCATTTAGAATTTTTAAATAAGGTTCATCAAATGTATAAGGAGTGACGGGAATAAATACGCAGTACCCTTCACCTTCGCCTTCACCTACTTCTTCTAAATAACAAGTGCCTGGAAATAATGTTCTTGGGTGTTGATGGATGGAAATTGTTAATACATTAGGTAATTTATAATAAATATATGACATTCCATCGCCAGCATGTGCGTCCACATCTAAATATGCTATTTTTTTAGCACCATAATTTTTAATTATATATGCTGCAGTAATTGCGCAATCATTTAGTATACAGAATCCAGAGGCGCTATCACCACGCCCTGTGCTAACAGTCTGGCCATCTGCATTCAATGCTTTGGAGCCCATTGCATGGTGTAGTCCCCCACTTATATTAAAAGCATGATCAGTTTCTCCTTTCATTACCAAATCAGCCGCTATTAATGACCCTCCAACATATAAACAAGAAGACTCATACATATTTGGGAAAATAGGATTATCGCCAGGCCCTAACCCATATTCCCATACAGGCCCACCTCGATAATTTGGGTCGGAAACTTCTTTAAGAACTTTAATATATCTATCACCATGAATTAAGCCTACTTCGTCATCTGTTGCATATCTCGCTTCTTCTAAACTACCATTATCGTTATCTAATAGGTTAAAATCTTCTATTAACTTTCTTGCCAATTGTAGCCTTTTTGGAGTAAGTGGATGTTGTGGCCCAAAATCGTAATTTTGAAATTCTTCTGAATCAATTAAAATACCCTTTTTCATTTAACCAACTCAAAAATCTTAAAATTTTATTTTATTTTTAAATATAATATCTTGAACTTAAATATTAATGATGTGATTATGAGTGTTAAATCAAGTCGTATAATAAAATATATTAATAAACTAATAAGAACGAGATGATATATAAATTATTCAATAAAATAAATACTGAATTAATATGATAATAAAAATTTATGAAAATCTCTGTAAAGGAATAAAAGGATGCGGAAATTGTATAGAAGTTTGCCCGAAAAAGTTATTTATTAATTCAGGAAATTTAAATAAAAAAGGATATATATTGCCTAAAATCGTGGACCCAAATCAATGCATTCATTGTAAGAAATGCGAGTTAATTTGTCCAGAAATGGCGATTTCAGTATTAGAGGAGAGTGGTTAAAAGTGAAGAAAATAACTGTTGATGATATTTTAATTCCAAAACTAACATTTGCAACGGGAAATGAAGCAATAGTTTATGGAGCACTTTTAGCAAATTGCCGGTTTTTTGCAGGATATCCAATTACTCCAGCTACTGAAATTTTAGAAGGTATGGCTAAATATCTTCCGCTTTTAGATGATGGGATTTGTCTCCAAATGGAAGATGAATTATCATCAATTGCAGCAGTTATTGGAGCATCTTGGAATAATTTTAGGACAATGACTGCTACTTCAGGACCTGGATTCTCATTAATGCAGGAAAATATAGGATATGCATGTATGACCGAAACTCCATGTGTCATTGTAAATGTTCAAAGATCTGGGCCTTCTACAGGGCAGCCAACTCTCCCAGCCCAAGGAGATGTCATGCAATCTCGGTGGGGTACACATGGAGACCATTATGTAATAGTTCTTTATCCAAATGATGTCCAAGAGAGTCTTTCACTTACAATAAGAGCTTTTAATTTAGCCGATAAATATCGAGTTCCTGTTATACTTTTATCAGATGCTACCATAGCTCATACCAGAGAAAAACTTATAATTCCAAATCAAAAAGAGGTGGAAATCATCCCGCGAGTTCCAGTAACTATCGATGTCTCCAAATATCATCCATTTCGAACTGGTTTTGTCAGACCAACAAAAGTTCCTGAGATGGATCGATTTGGAGATGAGTATCATACCTATCTGACTGGTTTAACCCATAATTGGAAGGCATATCCTACACCAAACGACCAAGAAGTTCATGAAAAATTAGTAAAAAGATTTTATGAAAAAATTCGAGATAATAGGGATGATATCATAACTTATGAAGAGAAATATACTAAAGATGCGGAAATCATTGTAGTTTCATATGGAATTCCATCTAGATCAGCTTTAGTCGCCGTTGAAAATGCCAGACAAAAAGGTCATAAAGTAGGATATCTCCGATTAATAACTATTTGGCCTTTTCCTCATAAAAAAATCTATAATTTATCTCTAGATATTAAAAAATTTCTAGTAGTTGAAATGAATCTTGGACAAATATTTCATAAAGTAAATGAATATTCAAGAGGTAATTGTGAAGTTGAGGGATTCTTTAAAATTGGTGGTAAAATCCCAACTCCACAAGAAATCTTTAAAATGATTAAAAAGAGGTGATTTTTTTGACTTCCACAATTGAATATCTCCGAAATAATTATTTAAGAAATGATTTATTACCATCAATATTCTGCCCAGGATGTGGAAATGGTCAAATTATTAATTATGTTTTACATGCAATTGATGAATTAAAAATACCAAAAAATAATATTGTTTTAGTTTCAGGAATTGGTTGTTCTTCAAGAATACCAGCTTATTTTGATACTGACGGAATACATACTACCCATGGAAGAGCTATTGCATTTGCAACCGGAATTAAAACCACAAATCCGAAACTTGATGTTATAGTTTTTACTGGAGATGGAGACCTTGCAGCTATTGGATTAAACCATTTTTTGCAAGCAATTAGACGTAATATAGATATAACAGTGATTTGTATTAATAATGAGAATTTTGGAATGACAGGAGGTCAAGCGTCTCCAACTACACCTATGGGTAGTTTTACTGCAACTACGCCTTATCAATCAATAGAACATTCATTTAACCTAGCTTTTTTAGCTAAAACCGCTGGGGCACCATATGTAGCAAGGTGGACAACTGCCCATTCTAGAGAAGCTATCAATTCTATTAAAAAAGGACTGAAGAAAAAAGGTTTTTCTTTTATCGAAATGTTATCTCCATGTCCAGTTAGCGGAAAACGTTTTAAAAGTTCCCATGAATACATTAATTATTATTTAAATAATTCTATTAAATATTCAGATAAATTTCGTGATGAAACTTCTTCCCATTTATTTAGCTCTCTTGAAGAATGCTTTATCACAGATCATGAAGGAAAAATCATAATTGGTGAAATAGTTGATATCGATAAACCAGATTTTCATGTTTTATATAAAAAATTAAAGGAGGCAGCTAAAAATGAGTTCTGGAAAAGTAGACAATGAACAGAAAATAAGATTTTGCGGACTTGGTGGCATGGGAATTATATTGGTCAGTGTTATCTTAGGCAAAGCTGCCATTTATGATGGTAAGAATGCTCTTCAAACACAATCATATGGTGCGGAGCAACGAGGGACGAAAGTTAAAAGTGATGTAATTATTTCGGATAGTAATTCCATTTTATGTCCTATTATTGATAAAATAGATATTTTAATTGCCTTATCACAAGAAGCTTTTGATTTTTATTTACCAGATGTCAAAAAGAATGGATTGATTTTTATCAATTCAGATTTGATCGATGTAAATGAAAATGAAACTTATGTAAAAATTCCAGCAACATCTTTAGCAAGAAAATTAGACAATGAAAAGGTCTCTAATATAATCATTTTAGGGGCACTAATTAAAAAAACAAATCTGGTCTCATCCAATTCAATTATTCATTCAATTAATAATACTATAACGAAAAATAATAGAGAAATAAATATAAAAGCTTTTGAAACTGGCTATAATTTTAGTTAATTTTCATTTTTTTGTAAATTGAAAATCGGGATCATGAATATCAAATAAAAATCCTTCGATATTATACTGTTTAACAAAATTTTTGATATCAACTTTATTCTTAAATTCATAATTTAATAATTTTCTTATAAATTCAAAAATAGAAGCTTTATCCCTTTTATAACGATATTGATTTCTAAAAAGGTCATTTTTAGTAATTGGATTATTATAGATAATCAATTCTTTCAAGGATTTTAATTTAAAAATAGAACGCGGAATTGTATTGATATTATTTTTATTTAATTTAAGAATTTTAAGAGATTTTAAATTTCCAATAGATTCAGGAATTTTAACTAATTTATTATTTTCAAGGTCTAATATCTTTAAATTCCTAAAATTTCCAATGGCTTTGGGTAAAAAATATAAAGCATTTGAACTTAAATTTAAAATTTCAAGAGAATAAGAAGCATAGCGAAAATTTGGGAGATATTCTATTTGGTTTGATCTTACATTGATTTCTTTAATATTATTCAATTGAGTAATGGTATAAGGTAGTTTTGTTATTAGGTTATTATTTAATTTTAAAACTTGTAATGCAAATAATTGACTAAAATCATCAGGTAAATTTTTAATTTGACAATTATTTAGGATTAAATGTTTAAGCTGGTAGAGTTTTACTAAAGAATCTGGTAAACTTTTTAATTCAGTATGTTCAAGATGTAAATATTCAAGATTCTTTAAGTTTCCTATTGAATCTGGGAGATTTTTTAATGGATTAAATGCTAAATTGAGAAATTTTAATGATAATAGATTACCAATAGAATCGGGTAATTCAGTTAAATAATTCCATCTTAGGTCTAATTTTTCTAAATTTTTTAAATTACCAATAGATGGTGGTAAAAAAGAAATTTTATTACCCTTCAAATCCAATTCTTTTATTTCTTTTAGATTTTCAAAATTTGATGGTAAAATCGTTAATTTATTATTTGAAATAGTCAATTTTTGTAGTGATGGCAAATTACAGAAGGTTTCGGGCAAAACATTTATTTGACAGCTAGATATTCTCGCTAATTTTAAATTTTTCAATTTTTCAAAAGAATCAGGTAATAAACTGACGTTAGTGTTAATCAATCTAAATTCTTTAAGGTTGATAAGATCTCCAAAATTTTCTGGTAATGCAGTTAATGGGGTATTGCTGATAGTCAGTTTTTCAAGATTTACCAATTTTGTGAAAGACTCAGGTAATTTTATAATATTACTATGAGAGATTGTCAATTGCTTTAAATTTTTTAGGGCACCAAAGTCTTCAGGAAGTGAAGATAAATTATAAGAGAATAAAATTAACTTTTTTAAAGATTTTAAATTAGTAATTGAATTTGGGATATAATCAATAGGCCATTGATTAATACTTAATTCAATAACTTTGCCATTTATGATATTTATACAATTAATTTTTTCTTTAACGCGATTAATTATTTCAAGTTTAACACCAAGAATATCTTCAATTTCTTTAATTGCATCATTTTCTAATTTAATTTGAGGATTAGTATATTTTATTGGTATATAAGTATCTAAAAATTTTTGTTTCTTATTGTTTTTTATCTTATTACTAACCATAATAACTCATTTCCATTAATTCTTTTCATTTTTCTTAGTTTTCAGCTCAATAAATTTTGGGGGAATAAATTTAGATACATAAACATTTTTTCCGGCTTTCCATATTTTTATACCACTATCTAACGCTTTTTTGACATTAATTCTTAAAATAATAGGACGATGACTATGTTTTGAATGCCTATAACCGACTTCTAAAGCATCTTTAATAGAACTGGTCAGATGCACCAGATTACGATTTTTGGCTTTTAAACCTTCATTTTTTATTCTCAAATAAGCATCTTTACTTGTCCCGTGATATAAAAAATCTGGGATATTTCCATTATTATAATCGATCTTAATATTTTTAATAGAGTGCCCATATCTCGCTCTGATTCTATTATTAATTATTTCGAACCTACCTTTTTTGTCTAAAAAAACCAAAGCTTCTATTGTTCTTTTATTAACCCAGTCATAATTATGCCTGTATTTTATTCTTTTAATTAATTCATCTATTGTAATTGTAGTAAAACCGTTGTTTTCCAATTTTAAATCAAGAGATTCCGGGTTATGTCTTAACAAAAAACTTAACAACTTACTTAAACGAACTCTTTGTTTATCTGTGAAAACTTCCTCAAGGATATGACCAGGATAATCTTTTAAATGATTTTCAATCTCACTATCAGGTAAATAAATATTACACTGCTTACAAAAATAATACACAGATCTAACCATAATAATTCAACTATTGAATAAATGAATTTATTACCCTACAATGATGAATTCTGGAATTTAAATAATAATTTATAATCAATTATTAATAAACTTTTAGAATTTAATATTTTTAATCAAGTAAATTTTTTGAATCTTTTAGAAGTAAAATTTTCCTCTGGAAATATTCTAACAATAGAGATTGAATATTGGTTCTCGAGAAAAACAAATCAATTTCATATTTAATTTTCGCGCTAAATCAATTCCTTGGGACAGGGGGGCAGTATTTGACACAATCATCGGTATACCCGCTCTTGCAACTTTTCCGACCATACCAACAGATTGACGACCAGTCGTTACTAAAAAACAAGAAGATGGATCAATTTTTTTTAGATAAATCTTACCAACTACTTTATCAATTGCATTATGACGCCCAACATCTTCAGAATATTCTAATAATTTACCATTTTTAAGAGAAAAAATTCCAGCAATATGAGTCCCGCCTGTTTTTTTCCAAATTTTTCCAGATTCTTGAAGTATTTGTTGTGCTTTGAAAATAACTTCTGGATCAATGTTAATCTTTATATCAAAAGGTTTAATTAAATTTTCCCATGATTTCTTAACACCAATACAACCAGAACTTCGTATTTCCATCCAATAATCGATCTTTGCATTAAATTTATCAGAATAAACAATAATATTAATACCTTTTATTTCAATTGATTTAATAATGTTAATATCATTGATAATCCCTTCCGTAATTAAAAATCCAACAGCTAATTCCTTTAAATCTAAGGGCATGCATAATAAACTAGCAATTTTCCTAATGTTTACGAAAATATTAAATGTTTTCTCAATGCAAATCTCACTTTCTTTTTTCAACCAATTTCCATTGTCATAAATTTTAAATCTATAAGATTTGGTAGGGTTCATTTCAGCCATTTAGCTCACAAAACTTAATTGAATCGATTTGTATATGTCATCAATCTTTAACAATAAATAAAGCATAATTGCTCTTTATTAATTATTTCTGGAAGAATTTAATCATATCTA
>SUPR01000123.1 GCA_005191425.1 Candidatus Helarchaeota ASGARD archaeon Hel_GB_B | reverse complement strand
TTGAAATAATTAAAATAAATATTTTTTATAACTATTGCATATTATAAATTATATGTAAATAATACAATCAAAATAATGTATTAAGCTCCATATACACATTAATAATTTTCATTAGGAAAAGATTTTATTTGGAGAATATATTATCACACGATAATTATTTTAATAAATTATTAAAAAAAATTTGATCAATCTATTTAAAAATATGTTTAAATTTAAAATTTCATATCTTTTAAGTAAATTCTTAAAATTTTTCCTACAACAATATTAAAATTCTTATATTACTAAATTCAATTAAATTTTCAAATGAAAAAATGAGAAAAAATGTCTGAAAATTGTTATATATTATTACACAATGTTAATTCAATAAATATAGTAGTAGAATTTGCAAATATTGTCCTTGGGTTCAATATTGGAAATATTATAATTTCAAAAGCAGAAGGTTCTGCTGCAATGAGCGGAGTACCAGCTGCTCACAAACTTGCATTTAAAAATAATAAAAATTTACTTTATTTTGCTGATATTTCCGATGTAATCGAGTTAATTCAACCCCATGAAATCTTGCTTTGTGTTTCTAAAAGATATACTGATAACTTTTTTGATGAAGAGAAAGTAATTGACCTATTGAAACAGAATAAAAAGGTTCTAATTGCTTTTTCTGGGCAAAAATCTGGGTTTTCTAAACAAGAAATGGACTATGGGCTACCAGTATCTCTAGATATCCCTTCTGATATCAGTGTGTTAGGTTCTGCAGCAATAATTTTATATAAAATTTTTAAATGTTTATAAATAATAAAAACACATAATTTCTTAGAAATATTCTTATATCATTCTAGATATTTTGAAATAAAATATATGATCAAGGGCCGGTGGTCTAGATCGATTTTTATCTAAAAATCGCAGATAAATGGTTATGATGTCGCCCTTACGAGGCGAAGGTCGTGAGTCCGAATCTCACCCGGCCCATTTATTTTTTAAAATTAATGATTTTTGAGGGTATAAAGGCATTCATCTCAATGCCTCGTAATTTGGGCCCAATATGAGCTATTATACCTGGTGCAGATGTACCTTCTTTACAGACCATGGAATATTCAAAAAGTCCTAATTTTTCTATTTTAATTATGTCGTCTTCATGTCCTGTCTTTTTTAAAGATTCCTTAATTTTTCTTTTTAATACTCCACCAAGATTAACACGGTCATTACCGGCATCAATCCATTTATTAAATTTTTTTAATTGTTTTTTACTGAATTCAGCATCAATTTTAGCAGAACTAAAATCTATTTTTTTTATTTGGACTTCTACAGGCATCTGATTTATTAATCCAAATGAATATATAATTTTACGACTAGAAACCTTTGAGTTATTTACTAATTGTTCCCTTAATTTATAAAGGGGTATAAGGGCATCTGAAAATGTATCACCCATATATGCTCCTATATTCACATAAAATCCATAACCATATTTATTTATATCAATAAATTTTCCATAATAAACAGAATCACTTTTAAAATTCTCTATTTCCTGGCATATATGGTATTCTTTTTTCAATAAATTATAGGCGAATTCTTCATCACTCCCCGAAAACCGTACATATATATTTCCTCGTTCTGTTAAAATAATTGATTCAATATTTAACTCTAAATCTTCAAACAAATTTTTTATTTTACTCCTAAAAAATGTTATTAAATCGTACCAAAATGGCCCATAAATAGTTTCCAACAATAAAATATCTCTCATGCTAATCAATTAATAGGAAAAAATTCAAGATTTATAAATCCAATGGCTTTTAATTATATAAAATTCATTTTGAAAATTGACCTTAAATGAAAGATATAATTATAGTTCGATATGGGCACAGGCCAGCAAGAGACTCTAGAATGACTACGCATATTGCCTTAATTGCGAGAGCTTTAGGTGCTAGTGGGATGATAATTACTGATATTAGGGATGAAAAAATAAAGTCAACAGTAAAAAATGTGAATGAAAATTGGGGTGGAAATTTCTTTATCGAAATGGGTACTAAATGGAAAAAATTAGTCCATGAAATTAAAAAAAATGATGACTTGTTAATTCATCTTACAATGTACGGTGTAAAATTAAAAAAATCTATTATAAAAAAGATACGTAAAATAAAGAAAAATGTATATATTTTCGTAGGTTCGCAAAAAGTCCCTCATGAAATTTATAAATGGGCTAATTTTAATATTGCTATTTCCAACCAACCACAATCTGAGTGTGGCGCTCTTGCTATATTTTTGGACAGGTTATTTTTTGGAAAAAATTTGTATTTATCATTCGAAAATGCTAAATTAAGAGTTATTCCTACTCTCCATGGAAAAAAGATCGAAGAAATAAATAATGATTATTAACTTTTAGTCCTTTTTTTCTTAAGATGGACAATATCTCCCAATGTTAATTCACTTGACTTCGTTGTGGTTTTATAAGAATAAACTTCATTTGTATTTGCAACTGTCATAAGATTGATCCCAAAAATGTTTTCCAATTTTCTTCTTACATCATCTGTAGGCTCTCTTCCACCTTCAATTTTTTTGATTAACGACCCTTTTATATTAAGTTTTTGTCCAAGTTCGTCTTGTGTCCATCCCCTTTTTTCTCGTTCTCTTTTTATAATGGTATTAAAATTCTCTACTAGCTCCATCTCTTCAAATTCTCTTTTTCTACCATATCTTTTACGATGAACTTTTTTATTACTAATATTACTCTTTTTTGAGGGAGTTTCTCTTATTTTTGTACCAAATTTGGCACATTTTGGGCAAACTTTTAATTTAGCACCTTCGATTAAACATAGTTGCGGCTTACCATAAATTTCCTGCCCACAAACATCACAAATTTCTGGTCGTGGCATTACTTTTTCACTTATTTTAACAATCAATCAATTTTAACATATTTTCTATTTATATTTCTTTTTCTAAAATTATTATATTCTTCATAAATAATATCTTTTTGTATCTTGAAAATAGTCCTCTGAAAAGTAAATTAATTGAAAAAATGTTTATTAATACAAATACCAAGTTTATTTTGTAAGAATCAAAAAATCCTTAAAAATATATAATGTGGTATATTAACTATTATTGACGATTTATTTATTAAATTATAAATCAAATTCGTACTTAAAAATGATTCATATAGGAAAAGATTTTAATGCCAGAAAGTACTGAATCGAAAAAAAAGTGGTATTTAAATAATAATAGCTATTTGGTCTCTTATACAAGACAACTGGAGAGGAAAATTAGAGCTCTTGAAACTGAACGACAAATTTTCAATGCCGAAAAAATTCGTTTAGAACGTGAATTACATGCTCTCAAGTCTGAACTAGAAAGAATGCGTAAACCACCATTAGTAACAGCTGAAGTTATTGATATTCTACCTGATAAAACTGTAGTAGTCAGAAGTTCTACAGGTCCTCAATTTGTAGTTACAGTATCACCAAATATTGATTTTAAACAAATTAAAGTCGGCTCTATCGTGGCTCTTAATCAAAGAACATTTGGGATATTTAGGATATTACCAAAAATTCAAGACCCTTTTGTTCAAGCAATGGAGGTAGAAGAGAGCCCCAATGTTTCTTACAACGATATTGGCGGCCTCAAAGAACAAATTAGAGAAATAAGAGAAACAGTTGAGCTACCCATAATTAAACCAGAGGTATTTGAAAAAGTAGGTATTGAACCTCCAAAAGGAGTATTATTATATGGTCCACCAGGTACGGGAAAAACCATGATAGCTAGAGCTGTTGCTACAGAAACTCATTCGACTTTTATTAGAGTTATTGGCTCAGAACTTGTCCAGAAATTCATTGGAGAAGGTGCAAGAATGGTAAGGGAAGTATTCAGTCTGGCTAAAGAAAAATCTCCAAGTATTGTATTTATTGATGAATTAGACGCTATTGGTTGTAAAAGACTTGAAATTGCAACTTCTGGTGATAGAGAAGTCCAAAGGACACTAATGCAACTCTTAAGTATTCTCGATGGCTTCGATTCTAGAGGTGATGTCCGTATCCTTGCAGCAACAAATAGAATAGATATCCTCGACCCTGCTTTGCTAAGACCTGGCAGATTTGACCGTCTAATCAAATTCGACCCTCCAGATGACGAAGAAAGATATGAAATATTCAAAATTTATCTTAAAAAATTAAATATCGACAGCAATGTCCGAATATCTTATCTTGTAAACCTTACAGGACAAAATTCTGGCTATCAAACTACTGGCGCCGATATTAAAGCAATTTGTACTGAAGCAGGTATGTTCGCAATCCGAGAAGATAGGACTATTATAAAACTGGATGACTTCCAAAAAGCAATTGAAAAAGTTAAAGGAAAGATGTCTAATTTTCAATATGGCTTTTATTCCTAAAATTTATTATTTTTCTTTAGTCTAAAAATGGAAATACTTAACAATTCTGATAAATTTTATTTTTTTCTCAGGAAATTTAAGGCACTTTTACAATATCAATATAATATTAAAGAATTTGCACTTAAATTCTTTGACGAAAATAATTTATCTTTTATTTTATCAAAAAAAACGGGGAGATTAAAATATGTTTATTATGACAATAAAATAATTGCTACTTTTAGAGCTCATGATGGATTTATCGTTTTCTCAAATTATGGTGCTAATTTAATTTTAAAACTCATTGATTACCCAAAAATGCGGGTTGTAATTCCTTCTGATATTTCTGAATTTATTTCAAAAGGAAGGAATGTATTTGCAAAACACATTTTAAAAATAGATAATGAGCTTAGACCTGAGTCTGAGGTTTTTATTGTCGACCCTGATGATAATTTAATTGCACTTGGAAAATTAATCCTAAATAAAAATGAAATTTTCCAATTTAAATCAGGGGTCGCAGTTAAAGTAAGATAAAATAATCATTTTTTAAGATAAATAATCGCTTTAGCTAAGTCGCCCTTATTTTTAATTAATGCATCTCTTGCCATTTCTTCTGAAACTCCGGTCTGTTGTGCTACTAGTTGAACATCATCTAATGGTATTTCCATTGGACTTATTTCTTCACTTTCTTCTGTTTTTTCTATTGGTTGGTCTTCTACTTTTTTCGTTTCTATGTTCCCAGTCATACCAGTAAATATTTGATAAATTTTTCCTTGTTGTGGTAATTCCATTGTAGTAACACTCTCTGGTCTCTCAATCCTGATCTCATCATTATTTGTCCTAATTATTACCTCAATTACATCTGATATTTCTTCTAAATTCATACTTGGGTCTTGCTGAAATTTTCTCATTGCTCTTTTCACCGAGCGACTTGAAGCCCTTCTTGATTGTTGCTTCTTAATTTTATGCCATTTCGCCATCTTTAAAGCACCTTATTCTTATTATGCAAATACATACACTGAAAATGCTATAAAACATAATATTATAAAGGTAATTAACCATTCTATAAAATATTTATCTTGATTTTCCGGATACTCTAATATATATGAATGGATACCAAAGGATGAAATTGTCATGATAAGGAAAAATAATAATATAACCGCATTTTTTACATCTAAATCTATTGGACCTATTATTGCAATTCCCCATATACCTGTTAGACCAAGAAAAATCCACGCAGATATATTTAATACCATTTTAAAATTTAATATTTTTAATTCCATTTCTTAATGACCAGTATATCTTTTTTTAAAATTAAAGGTTTAAACAAATTTAAATTTTATTTTTAAAACTTAAATTATATTTGAAATTAATATTTTTAATTAGAAATTTAGTGAGTTAATTCCTAATCATTTTGATTGTAAGGAATAAACTACAATTAAATCTTTTTAAATTTTTTATGCCATTGACTATTATGCCAATAAATAAATTTTCTTGATATCTTCTAATTTTTAACTTGTTTGTCTACAACTAATTGAAAAGAGTAAACATAATAATAACTACATATTCAATTAATTATTTATTTGTATTAAGAGTTTGGGTATTTTTTTATCTGTTAATGAGAATTACATAGATTTTAGAAACAAAAGGTAATTAATGAATAACTATTTTAACATTTATTAAGAAAACTAATAAAAATAATATTGGTAATAAGCCCGCTTAATGATATAATTTTTGTAGAATAATCAAAACTAATAAGAAATTTCTTTATTGAAAGTATTAAACTAATGACTCTAATTTTCTGAATCTTTAAAAAAAAGCTATTTTAAAGTGAGGAAAATTTTATATTTTCTGATAACAATTATCAGTTATTACTGATTTATAATACTAATAATTAGTAAGAGGAATATTTCATGTCTGAATCAAAAGGTGGCGGTCTTGCCGAGTTATTACAGGAGTTCCAGAATGACACTGGAATAAAGAGTTCTGCAATTGTTAGCCGAGATGGGTTGGTCATGCAATCACAGTCCTTACCTTCAGGAATTGATGAGGACATTGTGGCAGCAAATGCCGCAAGAATTCTATTTTTAGGTGAAGCAACTGGTAAAGAATTAAATAAAGGTGAATTAAACCAAGTATTATTACAATTCGAAAATGGGTTTATTGCATTAGCTGGTGCAGGACCTTATGCTGCTGTAATGGCTTTAATTACCCCTGAAAATAAATTAGAAACTGGGGCAATCTTATTTTCAATAGGAATTTTAGCTCGAAGAGTAAAAAAATTATTGTCTGGATAAAGGAACCCAATTTAATTATTTTTTATTTTATTTAAATTGAATTTATACAATAAATTATTGAACTATTTAAAGGTCTTTCAAATATTCTTGTTCTATTTTAAATTTTCTCCTATATTTTCCATATTTGTCTTGGATTGAAAATTTAGGTGATTTAACAATAAATGTTTCCCCTCCGCAATTTGGATCGGGACATGTTGTTTTTGTCATAGTGTATCTTCCGCATACTTTACATTTCCTTAAATATTTTCCCATTTTTTTCACTCCTTAGGCCTTATTTCTCTAATTTCATGATTATTGTCAAGGTCTATTAAGATAATATGGTCTTTATGGTGATATTCTATTTTATAAGGAAAAATTTTTATATCTTCTGGAATCTCACATTTTAATATAATCATTTCCTTACAAATAGGACATTTAAATGGAATTTTTTTTCTTTTTTCACCATGGACAATCTTTTCGTAATTACTTGTTGAGCTTTCAATTATTTCAATTTTAATCTCCTTATTCTGCTTATCATTCATTTTTTGAGTTTCCTTTAAATTTTAAGTAATTTCAGAAAAAACGTCATAATTTAATTATAAATAAAAGATTTTTTTCTAATAAATTTTGTTCTTAAACTTATTTCTAAAATTAATTATTTCTTTAAATTATCAATTCACGTCTTCAGAAACTAATAATAAATCTTATTATCACAAATTGGATTTTAAATCATAAAATTTTTAAATTATTTGTTCCTTAATTTATTTGCGATTAGATTAATTTGAGAAAAAACAAACAATCAGAATCACAAATTATTATTCACAATCATTAAATCATGATTAATATTAAATGATCTTTATCAATTATCATCTTATAATTCAAAATACCTAATTGGTTTAAGAATTAAACACATAAAAAAGAAGTTGTAGAATATAATTCAACTTACCATATATCTAATTTATATTCCAATTGTTTGTTTTTTCTTCAATTTTAGGTGATATTTATTGACTAATAAAAATTATGAAGATTATAGCACAACTAAATATATTATAACTGCCCAAATAGAAGTAGACGGCATCGTAGAAAACCTAGTTATCTTGAATTTCTTAACTAGGTCTATATAGGCCTGATGTAGTAGGTGCATTATTTGGGCAGACTGAAGGATTATTAGGAGAAGAATTAGACTTAAGAGAATTACAAAAAACGGGACGCATAGGAAGAATTCAAGTAAATATTGATTCAAGTAATGGAAAATCCGTTGGTCAAATTATAATTCCATCAAGCTTAAATAGGATAGAAACTTCCATACTTGCATCGGCATTAGAAACGGTAGACAGGGTTGGACCATGTATTGCTAGGATATCTTTGAAACAGATTGAAGATATCAGGGAAACAAAAAGAAGAAAAATTGTACAACGGGCAGCGGACATCTTAAAACATTGGGACGCCGATGTTACACCTGAAAGTCAAGAAATTTCTAATAGAGTTTTGCATGAGATAAAATCCGGTGAAATATTAAAATACGGCCCTGATAAACTGCCAGCTGGGCCTGACATTGAAAATAGTGATGAGATCATTATTGTAGAAGGTCGCGCTGATGTCTTGAATTTACTTCGATGCGGTATTACTAATACTATAGCTGTAGAAGGTACTAATATACCTAAAAGTATAGTTGATATAGCAAAGGGAAAAAAGGTCACTGTTTTTTTCGATGATGACAGGGGCGGCGAATTAATTCTAAAAGAAATTAAACAGTTGATTAAAATCGATTCAATAATTAGGTCAATAAATGGTAAGGGTGTTGAAGAACTCTCTAAAAAGGAAATTTTCAAATGTTTAAAAAATAAAGTTCCCTTTAAAGAAGAATCTGAAGTCAAAGAAAAGGAACCTCATAAGCCTAAAAA
>SUPR01000122.1 GCA_005191425.1 Candidatus Helarchaeota ASGARD archaeon Hel_GB_B | reverse complement strand
GTTAGATCAAAAATAAATAATCCTTATATCTTAATGATTTTATATCATATTATTATAAAATAAATTCTTTATTTATATTAACCATATCCTTATTTTTTCTAAAAATGAAATAATAATTATATAATTTAGCTTTAAGAATTTCGTCTGAATTATTAAAAGTAGAAAAACCATAATATGCAATTGATATTTTAATAGTATTATTTGCAATAAATAAAAATTTAAAATTAATGACAATAGACAAACATATTATATATACAAGATATTAGAAATAATTTTAAATTATTAATTGATTAATCATATATACAATTTATTTTTAAACATTTATAGGTTATTTTTCCAATGAAATTAAAGATCCTCTATCAATTATTAATTTAATTAATGTTCTATATTTTGATTTTTCAGTATTATCATCCATTAAATTAGATAATTCTATATCACTTATTTTGTATAAACCTAATAAACTATTAAATTTTTCATTATTTAATTCTAATAAATTTTCGTTTTCAATTCCGTCAAATAGATTTTTAATTTCAGTAAATGAATTTGTAATATTTTCCATTAAATTAGAAAATATTATAACTGCTATTTTTGAGGTATCTTTTTTAATTCCAAAATTTTTAATTGCATTTTGAATTTGTCTATCAGCAGCTAAATATAATAATGTCTGGATTGGTAAATTATTAGCTATATTGTATCTACCCTGAAAAGATTTTAATGCATTAATAGATGCAAAAAATAAATTTTCCCATGATGCTATTTTGTCTGCATTTAATACTTGGATTTCTACAGAATATTTGTCTGAAATTTCTCTTATTTTTTTAATTAGATCATTTATTTCAATAATTTTTTTTGCTTTTAAAGCACTTATTCCTATAAATTTATATTTTAATCCATCTTCTAAATTTATGATTCGCATATTATATATTCACACTGATATTTAATTAGAAAAATCTTTTTTATATAAATAAAAAGTTTAATTACTCATTTTTTAATTTATTTTTTAATGAGTTTTTAAGTAATTCTAATATTTTTTGAATATATTAAAAATAGATAATTAAGAGGAAAATTTAAAATGGATGTAAATATTGCTCGTCAGATTTCAAATTTTTTAAATAAATATAATAAATTAGATAAATTTTTTACAGAAAAAGATATTTTAAAAGAGAAAGATAGTTATATTTATTTAGAAGATAATGGAATTCTAATAGGTGCTGTTAAATTAATTAAATTTGATTGGTATTTAGGTGGTATTAAACATTTAACAATAAATGAATCATATAGAAAACAAGGTTATGCTACGAAATTATTATTGATAGCTGAAAAAAAAGCTATAGAAAAAAATATTCGTGTTTTACAATCTACAATTAGAAAAAATGATATTGCAAGTATTAAAAGTTTTGAAAAATGTGGTTATAAAAAAGTTAATTGTTTTTTTAATAAAAGAACAAATCGTAAAATATTAATTTATCAAAAAATATTATCTAAATGTTTTTAATTATTTAATTTCTTTAATTTATTCTTTTAAAATATCATATTATAACTTTTTGGAAGAATAAATTGTAAAATATCCTTTTTTACTCCTATAATTAATCTTGCTTTTTCAAATATTTTTAAATGATGTGTTATAGTGTACTTTCTGATAAACCTAAAATTTCAGATAAAACACAAGTACATAATTCATTTTCAAGAAGTAATTTATAAATTAAATATCTCATTTTATTTAATCATGATTAAAATTTAGCATTCTAGAAATATCGTCAATTTTTTTCTATAATTTTTGATAAATTCTTCTTTTTCTATAGGGTCATCTATAATTTTAAGAACTTCGTATAATCTATCTCTCTTTATAATTTTCACTAAAAATATAATATAAAAAATTAAATTTAAATTAAAAATATTATAAATTTCCTGTTACTCTCTTTTTATTTAGTATTTCTAATAGAGTTGGCATAAATACTCTTATTAATTTTTTATATATTTTATTATTTTCTTTTATTGGTTCTTTTGTTTCTATGAAATGAACCATATTGTTAACTGCATCATTTATTGAATTATAATATTTACATCCATAAAATCCAAGTATACTTGCGCCTAAAGCTGCACCATCTTTAACTTCTGGTATTAATATTTTTTTCTTTAATACGTCTGCAAATATTTGACACCAGAGAGGACTATTTATTGCCCCTCCATCAACCCTAACTTCTGTTGATTTATATCCTGCAATTCCTTCAATTAATGAAAGATACATTTGGGCACTTAAAGCTGCAGATTCCATTATAGCACGAACAAAATGGGCTCGTGTATGATTAAAACTCAATCCATGGATAGTACCTTTTCTAAAAATATATAATGGAATAAATAGAAGACCTTCACTTCCAATAGGAATTGATTCTGCTTCAGATGATAATATTTCATATACATCAATATTCTTTTTTTCACTTTCTATTATTTGTAATTGTGAAAAATTATCTTTAAACCATTTTAAGGCAGCTCCAGTACCTGGGATTGCTCCTTCAAGTACCCATTTATCTTCAACTACATGTGGTAATGAAAATAAAGGAAAATCCCCAGCTACTTCTTTGGGCTTATCTACAACAAAATCAACAAAAGTACCAGTACCAGTGGTAATTTTTACTTGATTAGTGTTTATTACTCCTAATCCTAAAGCAGAACATTGTTGATCTCCTCCACCTAAAACTATTGGTAATTTTTTATTTAGACCTAATTCCTTTTTAGCTTCATCAGTAAGTTCTCCAATAATTGTACCTGATTTATCAATTTCTGGCCATAAATCAATGGGAATTTCAAAGGCTTCAGCTAATTTTTCATCCCATTTTAATGTATTCATATCTAAAATTCCATAAATACCATTAGATGGGTCTGTAATAATTTTTCCACATAATTTATAATAAATAAAGGAATCTGGTTGAATAATTTTCCAAGCTTTTTTAAATAAATCTGGCTTATTATTTTTTAACCATAATAATTTTGGTATTGCTCTTCTTAATCCACCTTCTTTCTGAAATTCTTTTAAATCTGAAACTTCTCTTTCATCCATCCATGTAAGTGCAGGATGTAAAATATTACCATCTTTATCAATAATTGTTGTAGTAGCTCTATGAAATGTTGCACATATTCCAATCACATTATTAATATTTATATTTTTATTTTTTACAACTTTATTACATGTTTCTTTTATTGTATTCCACCAAAGCATCGGATTCTGTTCTGAAATACCTGGTGGTTGTCTAATATAAGGATATTCTTTATATTCTTTAACCAATATTTTCCCTTCATTATTAAAAATAATAGTTCTTGCTCCTGTAGTTCCTATATCAAAAACTAATATTAATTCACTCATAAAAATCATCTAAAATTACTAAATAATTTAGAAAATCATACAAGTACGATAATATATAACTATAATTCTTTTTTCTAAAATTAAAATTTATGTCGATAATTTAATACAAAATTATTATTCGAATTTAATATTTTTAAATTAGTTTTGATTATATGTTTAAAATAAAATAATTTGGTAAAGAAAAATTAATTTTCAAATAATATCAAATAGTAAATTTTGTAATTAATAATTTAATAAACTGTTATGATATATATATTGAAGATAATTATTATAAAATAGTGGATATACATATCATTGATAATAAGATGTTTAAAAAATGAAGGTAATTTTTGCAGATATTCCAAGTACTGAAATAAAAGAAACTCAAGCTATCCAGAGTCCAAATCTCGGAATATTATACTTAATAGCATATATTCGTGAAAAATTAAAAGATATTGAATTATATTATATCGAACCATTTTTAACAGTAAAACAACATATTGATAAAATTAGAGAGATTAATCCAGATCTGTATGGTTTATCATTTAGTTCACTTGTAAGAGAAAGAGCTTATAATTTTATAAACTATTTAAGAAAAAAATTTCCTAATTTACCTATAATCTGTGGTGGTGCACATCCATCAGCAGATCCTGATGAAGTTTTGATCCGTTCAAAAGCAGATATTTGCGTAATAGGCGAGGGTGAACAAACTACTTTAGAACTTATAAAATATTTTATGGGTGATATTGAAGATTTAAATCAAATAAATGGGCTTGCTTTCAAAAATAATGGTGAATTAATTAAAACAAACCCAAGAAAACCAATAAAGGATATAAATACAATACCAATGCTTGCTTGGGATATAATTGATTTTAAAAATTATTATGGTTTTACCATAAAGAAAAAATCACCCAATACATATATGATAGTTAGTAGAGGTTGTCCTTATCATTGTACTTTTTGTTCAGATCCGGTCTGGAAAGCAAGCAAACCTTGGGTTAGATTAAGAGATCCTAAAAAAATTGCAGAAGAGGTTCTATATCTTTATAATAGAGGTATACGTGAAATATATATTCGTTCATCAGAGTTTAATGTTAATACTAAATGGGCAATAAATATTTGCGAAGAAATTAAAAAATTAGATTTAAAGGATTTATATTTTCAATGTAATTTAAGAGCAAATAATGTAACTGAAGATTTAGCCAAAGCTATGCAGGATATTAATATGTGGATGGTACATATTGGAATGGAAAGTGGAAATCCCAGAACTTTAAAAGGGATAAGAAAACATATTACAATTAAAACAATTCTTGATACTTGTAAATTATTAAAAAAATATAAAATTAAAGTTTATGGATTTTTTCAAATGTTTAATATATGGGAAGAGAATAATAAACTTCAATTTGAAACACCTAAAGAAGTAGAGCGAACTTTAGCTTTTGCACGTAGTTTATTAATAAAAGGATTGGTTAATAATATCTCATGGGTTTACTCTACGCCTTTTCCTGGTTCTGATTTATATACAATTGCTAAGAAATACGGTATTATTAAGCCTAATATCAAAGATTTTGATCCATATTCAGTTAGTGTAATCCTTCCTGGAATTCCAGAGAAAAAAATGATTAATATTAGAAGGAAGGGTATGATATTACAAGGTATTTACGGTTTACTGAGTGGAAAATTAAATTGGAAAAATTGGCGACATTATCTTAGTAAAGTTAAATATATCATTAAATCTAAATAAAAATCTATTTATTTTTGTATAATTTTTTATTCATTATTCTATAAACTTTGATTAAATTTTTAATAGTATTATCCCAACTATAATTTTGTTCAATAAATTTTCGTCCTTCTTCGGCTATTTTATTTCTTTTATCATCATCTTTCAATAATTCAATAATTGCCCTTGATAATAATTTGAAATTTTTTGGGGGAACTAAAATCGCTTTATCTTTTAAAACTTCTTTATATGCATCAATTTTTGAGCATATTACTGGTGTTCCACTTGCCATGGCTTCTACTGCAGTTAATCCGAATCCTTCACCGGTATATGAATAAGTAACAAAAATATCTGCCATAGCATAATATAAAGGTATTAATTTATCTGATACACGACCTGTAAATAATATATCTGGATTATTATTCTTCATTTTTTTATATCTGTCCTTCATTCTATCATCAGGTGCACCAGCTATAATCAAATTAACATCTTTTATTTCTTTTTTAACAAGTTTAAAAGCTTCTATAATATCCTCTACACCTTTATATGTCTTTATTATTCCTAAATACAGAATCACTTTACCTTTTAAATTTAAATCCCTTTTTAATTTCTCAGCTTTATCTCTATTCCTTGGATTGTATTTATCTAAATCTACTCCATTTAAAATGGGAATAATTTTTTTAGAATTTAATTTTGGTAAGTAATACTTTAATTGCTTTTTTGTTGTATTAGATGGTGTAATTACTATTGAAGCTTTTGAAATTATTAAGGGATAAAATTTTTGAACAATATTCACATTAACTTGAAATGAACCCGGATCATGAACTGTAGCTATAAATCTTCTAAATAATATTAATGGAATTATCCCTTCACGAACTCCAACCGCATGAACAATCTCATATTTATTAAAAATTAGATGTTTTATTGTAAATAATAAAAATGTAATTATCCATAAATATCTTTTTCTAATAATTTTAAATTGTATTATATTTGGATCTTTAATCTTTTTATTCCATAATCCTGTCAAAACTTTAATATTATACCCTCTTTTCCTTAATTCTCTATAATAGTTATAAGTATAAACTGCTTTTCCTCCTACATGATCTGGATAAAATTTAGTAGCTATTAAACAAATTTTCATAATAGATACCATTTTATTTTTAAAGAAAATTAAGAAGAATTAAAATAAAAATATTCTTAAAAATTATTAATAATCAATTTAATTTCTTTTTGCTTTACAATTATAAAATACAAAAATTTGATTCATAAAAATAATAAAAAGTGAAATTTATGACAGATCCTAATATCTATAAGCAATTAATTTCAATAGTTGGCGAAAAAAATGTATCTATAAAAGAGATAGATAAAATTGCTTATGGTAGAGATGCATTTCCTCTTAAAATTATGCAATATAGACTACCATCTATCTTAGATGGACCATTTCCAGATTATATAGTATGGGTTGAAAATGTAGAACAAGTTTCTGAAATTCTAAAATTAGCCAATAAATATAAAATTCCTGTAATTCCCTATGGTGGTGGTGCAGGCGTTAATGGTGGTATTGTAGCATTAACTGGTGGAATTATTTTAGACTTAAAAAAATTAAAAAAGATTGAAATTAATAAAGAATCAAATTATGTTATATGTCAAGCAGGCGTAATTGGTCAAGAATTAGAAGATTATTTAAATAAACATGGATATACATTGGGACATTTACCAAGTTCATTAACCACAAGTACAATAGGTGGTTTTGTAGCAAATAGATCGGCTGGCGCTTTATCTTCTTTATATGGTAAAATTGAAGATATGGTACTTGATTTAGAAGTAGTATTACCAAATGGCGAAATAATACATACAAATCGTACAAGAGTTCCTCGAAAAGCTACCGGCCCGGATTTTAATCAGTTTTTTATAGGTACGGAAGGCACATTTGGAGTAATAACTGAAGTATGTTTAAGTATCAAAAGAAAACCTGATTTTAGAGAATTTCTAGGATTTTTATTTCCAGATTTAGCTTCTGGATTTAGAGCAGTCAAAAAAATACTTGAATTAGGTATAAGACCATCAATTATTCGATTATATGAAGATGTTGAGGCAAGAATGGTATATCATATTGAAGATATCGAAAAAGGTCAAAGTTATCTTACATTGTCATTTGATGGTTATGAAGAAACAAGAGATTTAGTAAAAATACAGAAAGATATATGCAGAAAAATATGTTTAAATGAAAAAGCTAAAGATATGGGTGACGAAGGAGGAAAAATATGGTTTGAAAATAGATTAAATATGTATTTTCCAAGTCCTGATTATATAAAAATGAATTTATTAGCTGATACCATTGATGTAGTTACTACATTCGATAATTTAGAAAATTTATTCTATAAAATGAAAGAAGCTATAGAAGAAAAAAGAATCAATTGTATGGCCCATTGGTCTCATTTTTACCTTGAAGGTGGGAGTATGTATTTAATTTTTGTAATGTTAGAAAAAGATACAGAAGAGGACAAAAGAGCCTCTAGATTATATGAAAAAGCTTGGCTTAATGGATTAAAAGCCTGTATTGAAAATGGTGGCTCCATTAGTCATCATCATGGTATAGGAATATTTAGAGGAAAATTTATGGAACAAGAGTTAGGTACCGGAACATATAACCTTCTTAAAAAAATTAAGAAATTAATAGACCCCAATAATATTATGAATCCTGGTAAATTAGGTTTATAAGGTGTTTTAAAGTGGCAAAAAAATATTTATTCTCTAAGAAAATTAGATTAAGGTTCGAAGTCTGTCAAACATGTATGAAGATGTGTAGGCATGTGTGTCCAACTGGAATTGCTACCTCATCTGAAAGTTTTACTCCATATATTCGTGCTTTAGTTGTTAATTTAAAAGAAAAAAATATCAAACCATTAGATGAATCATTTCTTGACATAATTTTTTCATGTTTGACGTGTAATGCCTGTAATTCATTCTGTCTTCCTAAAGTTGATATGGCTGAATTAATGGAAATTGCAAGAACTAAATTTGTTGAAATAAAAGAGAATATCTCAAAATATTCTAAAATTAGCAATAGAATTTTAAAAAATCATAACCCATTAGATGAGGATCATTCTTTAAGATTTGAATTTATAAAAGAGGATTTATCAATTCATAATAATTCTGATACTCTATTGTTTATAGGTTGTATGTCTTCATATAGAGAAATTGAGATTGCAAAATCTACAATTTCATTATTAAACAAGTTAAAAATAAAATACCAAGTAATGAATGATGAATGGTGTTGTGGTTCTCCAGCTAAACGAACGGGATTTTTAGAAACATTTAAAGAAACAATGAACCATAATGTTACAGAATGGAAATCAATGGGTATTAGGAAGATAATAACTCCTTGTAGTGCATGCTATAGAACTTTAAAAACAGAATATCCAAAATATCTTGAAGATTATAAATTCGAAGTTTATCATATTATTGAGATATTAAAATCAAATATATCAGGACTCAAAATGAAGGAATTTAATCATAAAATTACATATCACGATCCATGCCATTTAGGTAGACATTTAGGAATATATGATCTACCAAGAGAATTGTTAAAAGCGATTCCTAAGATTGAATTAATTGAAATGGACAAATC
>SUPR01000121.1 GCA_005191425.1 Candidatus Helarchaeota ASGARD archaeon Hel_GB_B | reverse complement strand
ATATTTTTAAGAACTTGACGCACAGTTTTGTTATCGTAGTCCCGTAATAATATAGAAATCAAAGCGGGAAAATTTAATTTCAAAAGGTCTACTAAAACTTTTGACTTTAGTAGTTTTTTTCTATCCAAATTCATAAATAATCCTCTTTATACTATTGAAATATAGTATCCATAGTTAAAAAATATAATTTTTTTGTTCTGAAATTATATTAATAAATTATTTTTAAAATCAATATTAAATTATAATTACTTTTATATTTTATTATTAATATGAGTTTTGTTTTCAAGATTTATTTTATTAATAATTATAATAAAGTAAAATAGTAATTATATTTTTAATAACTAATAAGGTTAGGACAAATTAATAAGATAAGGACTAATAATTTTTAGGATTAAAATAAAATTGGAGTTCGAATCAATATGCGCATTTCAAAAGAGGAAATAGAAAAAAGATTAATTGAAATTTTAGGTGAGGATAACGTTTCAACAGATCCCATAGATTTAATTTCACATGGTTATGTTTCAAAAGGTTTAGAAACGTATTTTAAAGATCTTAAATTTCGGGCAACTTATTTTGTTACACCCCGAAATAAAGAAGATGTTATTCAAATAGTGAAGTTTTGTAATAAAAACAAAATACCAATTATTCCTCGTGGTGCTGGGACTTCAACTGCAGGTCAAGTAGTGCCAATAGAAGAAAATACGATTTTAATGGATTTTGGTAAGCATATGAATAAAATTAAAGAAATAAATATTTCAGAAGAATATATTATAGTAGAACCAGGTGTACCATTCATAGATATTCAAAAAGAATTATCTAAGTTCGGTTATTTTTTTCAAGCAGAACCTGGAAGTGCTTTTTATTGTCAAATTGGTGGAATGGTGGGTAACAACGCATCTGGAGCTACTTCACATAAATATGGGACTACAGGTGACTATGTTAATCATTTAGAAATTGTTTTAGCTGATGGGACCATGATAAATGTTGGACATAGAAATGGTATTGTAAAGTCAGTGGCTGGATATGATCTTGTTAGGTTATTCGTAGGTTCTGAAGGTACTCTTGGTATTATAACTGAAATAACATTAAAAATTGGAAAAATGCCAAAAAATGAGAAATCTATGATAATTTCGTTTAAAACTTTAGATGATTGTTGGAAATGTGTTAAAAAAATTAAAGAAGAAAGCGAAAATTTGAACTTGGAGTTGTTTGAGTACGCTGATTCTATGACTTTAGAGGGAATTAATGCCAATTTTAAATGGTTAGCTAAACGCGGATATAAAAAGATAAAAGTAAAAAAAAGGGATGGTACTATTTTATTAAAATTAGTCGGTAAAGACATTGATGGCCAAATTGAACTAATTAAAGAAATTGCTACAAATGAAAATTTTTATGACGAGCTCCCAGCTATTGATATTTTTGAAGAACCATTTGATCAAGTAATGTTATGGGAAGGTAGACATAATGCTGGCCCTTCTATAGCCAGAGCAATGAAACCACCCCAAGACCCAAGAATGTACATCCCACTGGTACTCGATCTTGCAGTACCCCCAAATAAAGTGATTAATTTTATTAAAATTGCAAAACAATTAAGTAAAGAATTTGGTATTTTACCCATTACATTTGGGCACTTTTTAGACGGAAATGTCCATTTAATTGCTGCAATAACTATAAATGAAGAAACTTTGAAAAATGCAAGAATATTTCAGCAAAAATTGATGGACAAAATTTATAACGAATTTGGTGGGACTATTACTGCGGAGCATGGAGTTGGGTTATGGAAACAATCACAGCTAGTTAGAGAATATGGAGAAACAACAATGAATATAATGAAAAAAATTAAAGACCTTTTTGATCCAAATCATATATTAAATCCATGTAAAATGGGAGTTGATAAAATACCTGAAATTGCAGATTTAAAAGGGTTAGGTGAGTAATTAAATGGAAGAAGCATTTGCATATTTTAACTTATGTACAAGTTGTAATACTTGTTATATAACTTGTCCAATTTATAAAGTTAAAAAACTACAAAGTTTTGCACCTAGGTCTAGAATTACAATTGCTGGACTAATAGCTCAAAATAGGATAGATATTAATTCAAGTAAAAGGTTAGTAGAATCTATTTTTTCCTGCGTATTATGTGATATGTGCCACAATGTTTGTCCCAGTGGAGTTGACATTCCTAAAACTGTAAAGGCAACTCGAAAATATTTAGTAAATCAAAAATTAAGTCCATCTGGAGTTAATTCAATAATAGAATCAATTAAAAAATATAAAAATATATTTAGTTTAGATAATGAAGACCGATTAGATTGGACTGAAGAGGTAGAAAATATAATTAAAGATAAAATAAACAAAAAAACTGAAATCGCATTTTATGTTGGCTGTCAACAATCATTTAAAGGCTCTTTATACATGATGCCCGAATCTATGGTTAAAATTTTGGATAAAGCCAGGATTGATTTCACGTTGTTAGGTGGTGAAGAATGGTGCTGCGGAAATCCAGCATTTTTAGTAGGCGATAGATCTGATGAAATTAAAGAAATTGCCAAACATAATGTTGAAAAAATGGAAAATTTGGGCGTAAAAAAGGTCATAATGACGTGTCCCGGCTGTTATAAAGCATGGAAATTTATATACCCCGAATTACTTGGTATTAAAAAATTACCATTCGAAATAGTACATTCTACAGAATTTATATTTGATTTAATCAAAACAAATAAGATTGAAATTGCCCAAAAATACGAAAACATTTTAGGTTATCAAGATCCATGTGATCTTGCCCGTATTTCTGGTATTTTTGAGGAACCTCGAGATATCATCAAATCAATTCCCCAAGTTAAAATTGTTGAACTTGAAGATAACCGACAAAAAGCCACTTGCTGTGGGGGCGGAGGTTTATGTAAAGCCTCATATGAACCAATAGCCTCAGAAATTGCTAGTAATAAAATTGATGAATTTGTTAATGCCGGAGTTGAGACTCTCCTTACCGCATGCCCAGCCTGTTATGATAATTTTGCAAGTAGTATGAATGATAGAAAAGATATTCAATTGAAAGATATTCACGAATTAATTGTTAAATTATTAAAATAAAGTCGTTCTTATTTTTTCTTTATTCTTATACACTTAAATTAACAAAATTTTTTAAATATGATTTAGTATGTGCAAATATATTTCTTTGAATGGAAACTGGAAATTTATAATAGATAAAAATGATAAAGGAATAAACTTAGGCTATTGGAAAAAGGATTATAATGACGAATCTTGGAAATCTATGCCAATACCCTCAAATTGGTACCTTAATGGACTTGATTATAGTGGAGCTGTGTGGTTCAGGCATAAATTTGATTTGAATTTTTCTCAAGATGATATTATTTCTCTAATTTTTAAAGGGGTAGACTATTATACAAAAGTTTGGCTCAATAATCATTATCTAGGTGATCATGAAGGATATTTTGGGTCATTTAAATTTAAAATTTCAGATTTAATAGAAAATGAAAATAATATTCTTGTCGTAAAAGTATGCGCACCATTTGACCCGGGATTTCCAATGAAAAAAAAATTGTTTAAAGGAGGCCTTGTCCACTGGGATCTTAGACCTGGAACTGTGTCATTAAAAGGGCAGGAGAAAGGATCTGGTGGTATTTGGCAGCCAGTATATATTAAAATCAGTAAAAAAGTGGAAATTAATAATATTATAATCACTCCAGAAATTAAGGAAAAAGATATTATCGCATTGATTGATTTTCAATTATTTAACTTTTATAATACTAATTTAAGAGTTAAAATAAACTTAACTGCAACACCAGTTAATTTTTCAGGTAAAAATGAAAATTATAATTGGACTATAGATCTGCATCCAAGAGAAAATCAATTAAATTTTATTATAAGATTTCAAGACCCTAAATTATGGTGGACATGGGATTTAGGAAATCCAAATTTATATAAACTAAAATTAGAAATATGGGGTGAAAAAAATTTAATTAACTCTGAAGAACAGACTTTTGGGCTGAGAAAACTGGAGGAAAGACTTGATGGGTGGTATTTAAATAATAAACCAATTTTTTTAAGAGGTAGTAGCTATTTTTCTTCTTGTTGGTTATCAGAAATGACCACAGAAAAATTTCAAAAAGATATAAAATTAATTAAAGAAGGAAATATGAATATTTTAAGATTAGGATATCATGTCGAACCTCAAATTTTTTATAATCTATGTGATATCGAAGGAATTTTAATTTGGCAAGATTTCCCCTTATTATGGGACTATGACGTGAGTAAAACTCGTATAAAAGAAGCCTGTAGACAAATGAGCGAATTAATTTTACAATTTTATAGCCATCCGTCTATTTCAATTTGGTGCTGTCATTGTGAGCCAATTAGTCCAAATCAACTTGCTCTCGATATTTCTTTAAAGAAAACTATTGAAAAAATTGATAAAAGTAAGAGAAAAATTTTTCTTGCAGCCGAACACAAGGACCATCCATTTGTTGGTTGGTATTATTCTACATATTATAATTTTTTAACATTACCTGGTGGAAAAAATCCTAATGAATTTGGAGCACAATCCTTACCGAATATTAATAGCAAATTTTGGCATGATTTAGGAAAAAATTCATGGCCAATCAATAAAAAATGGAAATACCATGATTTCCAAAAGTTCATCACGTTATACTTGGCAGAAGTACTAAAAGATCATAAGGGAAAAATAACATTAAAAGAGTTTATTAAATATAGTCAGGAATATCAAGCAAGATTACTGAAATTCGGAATTGAAGCATATAGAAGAGGAAAAGAAAAAATACATGGTATTATATTATTTACATTCAATGATGCTTGGCCTTCAATTACTTGGTCTATTGTAGATTATTATCGTAATCCTAAACTGGCTTATTATTCCGTTAAAAAATCATACCAACCAGTTTTATGTTCGGTCGAATTTCCCTCTGTCCCGATCCCAAATATTCCTAATATTCAATTAATTGTGTTGAATTTACGAGAAATAATTTTAGCACCTTTAAAAGCATTTTCATGGAATGAATTCTTTACTCATAATTCCACTGTAAAATTTAATTTATGGATAATTAACGATTTTCCATATCCAATTAAAAATGCAAGTTTAAAAGTAGATATCGTCCATAATGATAATATTATACATTCCAAAAGATATAAATTGGATATACCCAAAAGCTGTTGTATTTTTATTAAAAAATTTAGATTTAGATTCGATAATTCATTAGAATTTGGAGAATATATTATTAAAACGGAAATTAAAGATAGTCAAAGCCAAATAATATCTAAAAATGATTTTACTATCTATTTATCGTCTTATTGGAATAAAATTAAAAACTATTTTATCCGCTTTTTTAAAGTGTTTAAAAATTATTTTGCATCAATTTTAGGACAAGAAACTCAAATTCATATGTTTTATAATTCAATGTTAGGGAAATATAAAAAACTCGCAAAAAAAACTTGGTGTATAGACACAATTTAAAATGAATGTAATATCTTATTATTTTTACCTACTTTCTTACAAAAAATAAACCCATAGACCATTCCAAATGATAAATATAGATAATGCGCTAAAATCACACCATATATCAATAATTCATATGTAATATTACCTGGTAGATTAAGGATATTAAAAATGGGAAATGTTGGAAATAAAATACTGGCTATTAAATAAAAGTAAAAAGATCTCGTATTTGTATAATTATTAGACATTGGATTTCTCCTTTTTGATATGATCGATAACATCCAAGCGCATCCTAGAAAACTATTTGCAAAACCCGAAGCCCCCATAAATACCCATTCGGGATTTAATAATTCAACTAATATTAGACATAGTATACCCCCAAGTAGTATCGATGAAAAAAATAGTATCAACAATCATTAATTTCCAATTGCAATGATTGGATTATAAAAATTTTTTTTTCCCTGAAAAAATAATAAATCATATTAAAATTGATGATTTTTTCAATTTCTATTATTCTCATTGAATAAAATTTCTAGACTAATAAATTCTTAATTAAAAATTTTCTCAATAGTATATAGATTCACACAATAGTTATATACCATAAATTATTTAAAATTTCATAATCAAAAATAATTTAATGCATTAATAAATAGGTTCTTATGGCTATTTAAATTTATATTAAAAAATATCTCGTAAAAAAGTTTGATGTTTAAAAATTGAACTTAGTTTTAGTCAGATTACTAATTTGAATTAAAATGAATAATTTTTTTTAATTGAATACATTTAATAATCATTTAAATAAAAAAATGAATTAACTAAATGAGATTAATTAATACAATTTTAATCATTTTTAGAAGTTGATCTATTAATGACACGAATTTTGGAGTTAATAAATTTAAAAAATAAGGTTGCATTAATTACTGGCGGGGCTGCAGGAATTGGTGTTTGGATGGCTAAAGCTTTAGCAGAGGTTGGTGCGGATATAATAATATCTGGTAGGGGAAAACATGGGTCATTAGAAGATACTGCAGCGGAGATCGAGAAACTCGGTGTTAGATGTATAGGAATTAAATGCGATGTAGGAAATGAATCTCAAGTAATTAATATGGTAAAAAAATCAGTAGACGAATTTGGAAAGATCGATATTTTAGTAAATAATGCTGGGATAACATGGGGGTCTCCTAGCGAGGAAATGACACTTGATAATTGGAGTAAAGTAATACAAACTAATTTAACAGGAACATTTTTAGTTTCTCGAGAAGTAGGTAAACAAATGATTTCTCAAAAACAAGGAAACATCATTAATATAACATCATTATGGGCGTTTAGAGGTGCAGAATGGGGTGCTATCGGATATGCAAGCTCTAAAGCTGGAGTAGTTGGACTTACCCAACAACTAGCTATAGAATGGGCAAAATATAATATTCGAGTTAATGGAATTGCGTTATCCTGGTTTCCATCTGGAATGAGTAAATTTTTTATCCAAAATTTTGGTAGAGTAATAAAAAAAGCTACACCATTGAAAAGAGTCGGAAATGAAGATGATATTAAAGGAGTAATAGTTTTTCTTGCGTCAAATGCATCATCATACATTACTGGTCAAATAATTTGTGTTGACGGCGGAGTTCTTGCTAGAATGGGAATGTCATTTTAAAGTTATGATATAAATTGCATTATTAGCTAATTTAATTAAACAAAATTATGTTAAAAATAGACTTTAAGTATCCATAATAATCAATTATTTATTTTTTAAACAGACCAATATTTTGTATTTATAAATATGGGGGCTAAATAAATTAAAAAATAGTAAAAAGGATAGATGATTTAAAAATTAGATGATTTAAAAATATATTGTTAAATATTTGTTTAATTTTATTATGAAATATTTTTTTTTCGGCAATCGATTGCATATTCGATTTAAATCCTATTAACTAAAGTTTCTATAATAGGACCTGCCGAAATTTCAATTTAATTTAATTATTTTTAACACATTCCTTTACCTCAGTAAGACCCACTGAGAATCCATTCATATTCTTCCAGTATTTTGTCGACTTCTTCATCAGTTAACTCTGTTTTCTTTTTTAATTCATCTTCGTCCTTCAAATATATTTCACCAGATTGTTTTTGAATTACATATTAATTATTAAATTACTATACTACATATTATTTATTTTTCTCAGCAAATTTTTCCTTCAATTTGACATTGATTTAATTTTAAGTGTATTATAACTAAATAAATTATTAGTAAATATTACTAAAATTCATTGATAAAATATGATGATTTTTTAATTTCTACTTTTAAATCGAAAAATATTAAAAAATATCTTTAATAATTTAAAGAATCTCATTTTTAAAAAAAAGTAAATATATACATTTTTAAAATATACCAATATATCCTATTTATCTGGTATTCAATAATAAGTTGGATTTTGTTAAAGGAATGGTATTTATGAAAATTAACAAAATTAAGAAGAAAATTTCGTTTTTAACTATATTAATATTAACATTTTCAATTTTTATCGCTAGTTTTTTAAATATTAACATATCTACAAGAAAAGTTAATGAGAAATATTATACCAATTCACCAGATCTTTTTACTTCATCATCAAATGATTTAAATGTTTATGCATTAGAAATAAATTCATCTGTATTTCAAAGTAATTTAGGAAATTCTTGGAATATAAAAGGGAATCCTCCATCCGGCTATGAGTTTGTTTCGACTGCTGTTGACTATGTTTATTCTTATGTTTTGACCAGTGATGGACAAATTTGGAGACATAAAAATATTTCATGGTCAAGTCCCACTTGGACGAAATTACAAGTAAACTTACCATTTAAATCAAATGGATGGAAATCTATAGATGTTAATAACAAATATTTATATGTATTAAATGCTAATGGGGATGTATACAGAATTTCAAAAGATCCTGGTTGGCCAAACCCAGGTTTTTGGGTTCGGAGCTCCAATCCAATTTCTATAACATCGCCATATCCATTAAATGGTGGAGAATCATCCTTCGTGTCCATTGCAGTTGATTGGAATGATTCATTTTGCTTTGTACTTCGTAATAATGGCGAAGTTTATCGTCATGAATGTGATAATAGTGCGCTTTGGGGTAAACCTGGTGGTTGGACAAATCTTTCATCTACTTGGACGATTTATGCTAGTTATGGACAACCTGCTCCATATACACTTGAACACTGCGATGGAAGTGGAAATTACTGGGGGATACCTTCTACTGGCTGGGTATCAATTGATGTTTATGATAATTATTATGAACAAAATTATTCGGTTTATGTTTTACATAACTCAGGCCTTGTGGCTAGACACACAAATTTATTTAA
>SUPR01000012.1 GCA_005191425.1 Candidatus Helarchaeota ASGARD archaeon Hel_GB_B | reverse complement strand
GAATTTTATTATAAATTTCGATTGCTTTATCAAAATTATTAATGGAAGTATAACAGATACCTAATTTCATTAAAATATCTTTATTATCGGGTTCTGATTGTAAAATACCTTCGTATTTTTCGATTAATAAATTTATATCTTCGACCATTTGTGATTTCAACCTTTCAAATGTATCAAATATTTCTTAATTTTTTAAAATAAAAAAATTCTTCCTCATTTTTTAGAACAAAAATTCTAGGGAATATAAAGATAAATTATGAATTGATAATTTGTTATTAGCGATTTTCTTTCAATAATTTTTAAAAATTTTTATTAATTTTAAGGTTTCGGGGTTTAATTTAAATCTGTTATAAAAAATGTTAGTTTATTAATTTTATTAAAAAATTAGAGTTTTCAAAAAATTTAAAACAAAATTTTCATACTTCAAATTGAATTATTTATGGAGTAATTAAAATGGACAAAAATGAATTAAAAGAATTTGCAAAAGAAATTATGGAAGAGTTAGAATTATCTGGCGGAAAAATATCAAAATTAATACAAAAGATTGCTCCAATATACGATTATGATAAAAATAAAATAAAAGTTCAAGTTAAGCGTGCTCTTATTGAATAAAATAATTAAGAGGTGAAAAATAAAAAAAGGTGTTTAATGTGTCAGAAGAAATTCGCATTGGAGTTTACGTTTGTGCATGAGGCGTTAATATCGGCGGTGTAGTAGATGTTGAGGCAGTTGCAGAATACGCAAAAACACTACCAAATGTCGTCTTATCCAAGAGTTTTTCTTTTATGTGCTCAGAGCCTGGGCAACAAATGATTGCAGAAGATATTATTAACCATAACTTAAATAGAGTTGTTGTTGGTGCTTGCACACCAAAAATACACGAACCTACATATCGGGCATTATTAGAATCAGCAGGTCTAAGCCAATATTATTTTCAAATGGTGAATCTGAGAGAGCAAGTATCTTTTGTTAATCCATCTACAAATGAAGAAGCAACTGAGAAAGCAAAAGCATTGATTGAAGCTGGTGTTGAACGTGCTTCTATATTAGATGATGTCCCATTAAAAGAGATGGAAGTAATAAAAGAAGTCTTAATTATTGGTGCAGGAATTGCAGGAATTAGTGCAGCATTAGCTACTGCGAATGCTGGCTTTAAAACTTATTTGTTGGATTCTTTACCTAGTATCGGCGGAAAGATGGCACAATTAGACCGGACATTTCCGACTGATGATTGCGCTATATGAATTTTAGCACCGAAAATGGTCGAGGCTTCAAAACATCCAAATATCGAATTACGTACCTATTGTGAAATAAAAAATATCAGTGGAAGTGCGGGTCAATATAAAGTAACTATTGAACATAAACCAACATATGTCGATTGGGAAAAATGTACTGGTTGTGGAAGGTGTATGGAAATATGTCCGGTTTTGGTACCTAATGAATTCAATTATGGACTTGGTACTAGAAAAGCTATTAATATAATTCATCCTAATGCAGTACCTAAAAAAGCGTATATTGACATAGATGCATGTATTAAGTGTAAGCAATGCCAAAAAAATTGTTTAGCCGAAGCTGTTGATTATGATATGAAACCGACTTATGAAGACATTGAAGTTGGCGCAATTGTTATTACGGTTGGGTATGAAGTTTACGATGCTTCAAAACGCGGTGATTATGGATATGGTAAATATTATAATGTATTAACTCAGATTGAACTCGAACGTCTTATTAATCCAACTGGACCAACTGGTGGACATTTAAAAAGAGTATCTGATGGTAAGACCCCTAAAAAAATTGCAATGATACAGTGTGTTGGTTCACGTGATTTAAAAACTAATGCTTATTGTTCAGGTGGAGTATGTTGTCTTGTCGCCATGAAGAATGCCCAGCTTTTAGTCCAAGAATATGGTGATATTGAGGTCTATATTTTTTATATAGATATAAGGACGACTTCTAAGGACGAAGAAGAATATTACAGTAGAATTAGAGGTGAAAACCCACAAATAAAATTCATTAAAGGTAAAATTGCCGAAGTTAAAGAAGATCCAGAGACGCGAAATCTAATTTTACGGGGCGAGGACATTATAGGTCATAGGATTATTAAAGATGAATTTGATCTAGTAGTATTATCTACTGCAATGGTACCTCATCCAAAAGCAAAAGAAATTGTCAGTATATTAGGTTTGGACTTATCACCGTCTGGATTTATAAAAGAGATACACACTTGTTTAAGTCCGGTCGAAACTAAAGCAAGTGGCGTTTATATCGGTGGTGCTTGTAGAAATCCAATGGCAGTACCTTATACAGTTTCAACAGCAAGAGCTGCAGCAGCAATGGCGATTGATTTTGTATCTTCAGGAAAATTCAGATTGGAACTCATCAACCCTATTGTCGACAAAGATTTATGTATAGGTTGTGGAACTTGTGAACGAAATTGCTCGTTTAGCGCAATTAAAGTTGGCGATGATGGAATAGCACAAATAGATGTAATAAAGTGCAAAGGTTGTGGAGTTTGTGCCGCAAGTTGTCCTGTAAGAGCAATAACATTTAGATATTACAGAGATGAACAAATAATGAATGAAATTGACGCCTTAATAAAATAAACGCCTATTTGATGACAATAATGAAAAAATATCAGTTCATTATTGAGATAGGGAATTGCGTCCCGACAGGCGTTATTAAATTATAATTAAATATAATTAAAAAATTTAAAAAAGGAAAATAAAATGAATGAGAAATATAAGATTGTAGCATTCGCATGTAATAAATGAGGTTATGGTGCGGCTGACTTGGCAGGTGTGACCAGAAATAAATATCCAACAGATGTCCGAATTATCAGAGTAAGATGTACAGGTCGAGTTGATGCATATCACATATTACACGCATTTAGAATGGGTGCAGATGCCGTTATGGTCATTTCTTGACATATTGGCGAATGTGATTTTATAAATGGAAATATTAAAGCATTAAATCGAATAAAATTTGTAAAGCGACTATTAGACGAATTAACCCTTGGAGAAAGCAGGTTAAATTTATATGAATGTGGTGCTGCTGAATTCAATGTATTTCTTGAATCCATTAAAGATACAATGGAAAAATTAAAAAGAGTCGGCCCAAATCCGCTTCGTTATTAAATTATTTGGAATGATCCTCGAACAATAAAAATTTAAGGTTCGAGAGGACAACCCTTAAATGCGAAGGGTAAATAATTACAAATTATTAAAAACCCTCTTATGTAATGGAGGTAATTAGAAACGAATATCTCAAAAGAATTGTTAAATGCAACTACTGAAGCTTATGCAGGAAGTTTGTTTGTTAGAGCACTTCTTGAAAATAAAACTGATATTGAAGATGCGAAAAAATTACATCCCGATGATGTTGATTCAATATTAGATAAATTAATGCTTTCTGAAATAGATAAATATCGTATATTATTATATATTTTATTAAAGGGATCGGCATCTATTCCAGAATTGAGCAAGGCTTTAGATCTTCCGGAATTCATTGTTTCCAAAAATATAATTCTCCTTCAAAATGAAAGATGGATTGAGTTAAGAGACATTGATAATATGATATACGGTGTCAAGTTATTTTTGACACATGATGAGCAAAATTTATCAATGGACTTAATAAGCCCATGGAGTATACGATCGGTCTATGATCCAATTAACATAATTGTAGAAAATGATTTATGTTGTATGTGCGGTGCCTGCAAAGCTATATGCCCTGTAGGTGCAATTGAAATTAAAGATAACGGACCAATAATTGATGAATCGAAATGTATTCATTGTGGTCTATGTAATTTCCATTGCCCAAGGACCTTTCTACCTTTAAATTTGCTAAAAGAATATACTACTGGAGAAAAATATAATCTTTATTCAGATCTAAATAGCCAGCCATTTGGCCCTTACAGAATATTAAAATCAGCACAAACACAAGATACAAAAATAAAAGAAGTCTGCCAAGATGGTGGAATGGTTACTACTTTTTTAAAATATTTATTTGATAAAAAATCTATTGACGGAGCTGTTGTAGTAAAAAGAGCAAAAAATTCCTGGAATACAATGCCAGTTATTGTGAAAAACTTTGAAGCGCTTTTAGAAACAGCAGGTACTAAATATGCAGTAGCACCTACTTTTGATGCTTTAAATACTGCTCAAGAACTTGGAATTAAAAAATTGGCTTTTGTAGGTACACCTTGTCAAATTCAAGCCATGCGAAAATATCAAGTTTTTTCGAACATTTACAATAAAATTTGGGGTTCTATTGAATATGTCATTGGAATATTTTGTATGGAAACTTTTGCATATAACAACGTGGTAAAAATTTCAGAAGAAATATGTAAAACACCTATTAATAATGTATCAAAAATGGACATTAATAAAGGGAAATTCTATGTTTATAATTTAGATAAAGAACCAGTTGAAGTACCAATAAAAGAAGTAACTTCTTTAGCACGCACAGCATGTCATTATTGCGTTGACCTTACTAATGAATTATCAGATATATCTTGTGGTTCTATAGGCTCAGGTCCAGGATGGTCTACTGTAGTGGTCCGTACCGAAAAAGGGGAAAAATTATATACTGAGGCACTCCAAGAAAACTATTTTCAAGTAAAGGAAATACCTAGCGATAAACCTTTTGGAATACCACTGATAGAAAAACTTGCGAAAGGAAAAAGAACTCGAAATTTCAAAAGCATTTCTAAAATTATTGATAAGGCGCCCCTTTATTATTATAACTCACTTAAAAATATTATAAAGGTCGAGGAAAAATGAGTCTTAGTTTTGATTTAAAAAAACAAGTTAGTTACTGCTATCAATGCGGGACATGTTCAGGTTGTTGTCCGGTATCTTACAACCAACCTTTTTCACCTCGTGAGATAATTTTCGATTTCCTAACTAATCCCAATCCAACAGAAATTCTAAAAAAGAATAATTTGTTAGCGTGTCTAACTTGTAATTATTGTCTGCAAAAGTGTCCCCAAAATGTAAATTTCGGAGAATTTATACGTTCTGCACGAATTGAATTATTCAAACAAGGGTTTAGAGTAGAAGAAGCGCATGATTGTTTTGTTTCAAATGTTTCAAATATTTTATCAAGGGATGGTATAGTCCCGAATTTTCCGGAAGAATATATCCCAAGTGGGGTTAGACTTGCTGATAAAGGTGAAGTCGGGTATTTTCCTGGTGTACTTCCAATTCTTGGCGCTTATTTTGATGATATAGGAATGGATTTTGCTAAAATAATTAAAAGTGCTATATTAATACTGGACAATCTTTTAGAAAAACCATTAGTACTTTTGGACAAGGCAAAACCCAGTGGACACGATGTTCTTTGGCAAGGTGATTATGAAACTTTTAAAAAATTGGCCAAATATAACATTGATTATATTGAAAAATCAGGCATTAGATTAGTAATTACTTCATGTGCTGAAGATTATCGGACTTTAGCATTAGATTATCGCGAATTATTCGGGGAACTTCCTTTTAAAGTTCAACATATAACACAATTTATGGCAGAAGAATTAGAGAAAGGGAATTTGAAATTTAAAGAAAAAATTGAAAAAACTGTTACTTATCATGACCCTTGTAGGCTTGGTAGACATATGGGTGAATATGAGGCTCCGCGAAAAATTTTAAAAGCTTTAAAAGAAGTTGGAGTTGTTTTTAAAGAAATGGAACGAATTAGAGAAAATTCACAATGCTGTGGAGTAAGTGCTTTTAATTATTGTAATGATTATTCAAAAGCAATCCGGGTCGACCGCTTAAAAGAAGCCGAGAGAACAGCGGGTTGCTTAATTACTACTTGCTCTAAATGTCAAATCCATTTTAATTGCACATTATCTGAGAAAAAAAGTTCTGAATTAGAACGTATTAATGTAGAAGTTGAAGATATTATTACATTAGTAGCAAAAGCAATGGGGTTATTAAATGAGTAAATTTGATGAAAGAATTGGAGCTGCAATGGTCATAGGTGGCGGCGTTGCAGGAATGCAAGCATCACTTGACCTTGCTAATTCTGGTTTTAGGGTTTATCTTGTAGAAAAATCTCCCTCTATTGGCGGTAGAATGGCACAACTTGATAAAACATTTCCAACTAACGATTGTTCATTATGTATTTTAGCACCGAAAATGGTCGAGGTTTTTCGACATCCAAATATCGAACTATTAACCTATCATGAAGTTGTTAAAGTTGATGGTGACGTGGGAAATTTTGAAGTGACGGTATTAAAAAAACCACGGTATGTCGATGAAACTAAATGCAAAGGTTGTGGTAAATGTGCAATGAAATGTCCAGCTCAAAAATTATTAAAAATCCCTGACGAGTTTAATATGGGCTTACAAACAAGAGGCGCTATATATATTCCATTTCCTCAAGCTGTCCCACCTGTTTATTTAATTGACCCAGAAAATTGTCTTAAACTCACTAAAGATAAATGCGGAGCTTGTGAAAAACAGTGCGACATTGGGGCAATTAATTATGATATGAAACCAGAATATCGCAAAATTAAAGTTGGTGCAATAGTCGCAGTTACCGGATTTGACCAATTTGACCCTGGTAGAATTCCAAGATATGGCTATCAGTATCCAAATGTAGTTACTGGATTAGAATTTGAAAGGATAATGTGTGCATCAGGCCCTTATCAAGGTGAAATATTAAGACCATCGGATAAAACTCATCCCCATAGAATTGCATTTGTTTCATGTGTTGGTTCTAGAAGTGCTACGGAAGGAGTTCCATATTGTTCAAGCGTTTGCTGTATGTATATTGCTAAAGAGTGTATGATTACTAAAGAACATGCACCAAGTACTGAATGTGTTGTTTTTAAGAGTGATGTTCGTGCCTATGGAAAAGGTTTTAACGAATTTATTCAACGCGCCCAAAATGAATATGGCGTTAAATATATTGATGGACGGGTTTCATTTATTGAAGAAGACCCAGAAACCCAAGATTTAATCATACATGCAGAAAATATGAAAACTGGAGAATCTATTACATACCGAGCTAATTTAGTTGTTTTAGCTACTGCATTAATCCCATCAGAAGGGTCTCAAGAATTGGCTAAAATTCTCGGAATTGAATTTGACCACAGAGGCTTTTATAAAGAATTGTCTGAATTAAATCCTTCTGAAACAAATCGACCTGGAATTTTTATTTGCGGATACGGGCAGGCGCCAAAAGATATCCCAGAATCCGTCGCAGATGCAAGTTCTGCAGCTGGAAAAGTCGCAGAGTTACTTGCACCAGTTAGAGGCACTTTAGCAAAAGAAATGACATTTGAAGAACCTGAAAAAGAAGTACTACCTGAAGATGAACCTAGAATTGGTGTAATGGTCTGCCACTGTGGAATTAATATTGGTGGAATTGTCAGAGTTAAAGAAGTAGTCGAAAATATTAAAAAACTTCCAAATGTAGTAATTTGCGAAGACAATCTTTATTCATGTTCAAGCGATTCTCAAGAACGAATCAAAGAATTAATTAAGGAATATAATTTAAATCGATTTATTGTCGCTTCATGCACTCCTAGAACTCATGAACCTCTATTTGCTCTAACTTGTCGAGAAGCTGGTCTAAATCCCTATTTGTTCGAGTTGGTAAATATAAGGGACCAATGCTCCTGGGTTCATATGCAAGAACCTGAAGCAGCTACACAAAAAGCAATAGATTTAATTCGTATGACTGTTGCTAAATCTAGGAAATTAAAACCTTTAAAACAGGGAGAAGTTTCTGTCATCAAAAAAGCTTTGATAATTGGAGGCGGCATCTCAGGTATGTCTGCAGCTTTAAGTGTGGCTAATGAGGGATTTGAAGCATTTATTATCGAACGCGAACCCGAATTAGGTGGGATTATGAAAAATTTATACCGTATATTCCCGTCAATGGACGATGCAGAAGCATTATTACAAGAACTAAAACAAAAAATTGAAACGCATCCTAAAATCAAAGTCCTAACTAATACTACTTTAAGTAAAGTAAGCGGATATGTAGGTAATTTCCAAATCGAAGCCCAACAAGGAGATCAAGTCCACCATATAGAAGTTGGTACAGTTATAGTTGCATCTGGTGGTAAAGAATTAAAACCTGATGGATTGTTTGGTTATGGAAAATATCCTAATGTAATAACACAAATGGATTTGGAGAAAAAATTAAAAGAAAATTCGCTAGGTAATATTAAAAGCGTAGTAATGATCCTTTGTGTAAGTGCACGTCAAAATGATGGAGAATATACTTATTGTTCAAAAATTTGCTGCGGGACTTCAATTAAAAATGCTTATCTAATTAAAAAATCAAATCCAGATATCGATGTTACTATTCTTTATAGAGATATTCAGATGGCAGGTAAAAGTTCCGAAGAATTTTATCGCGAAGTTAGACAAAATGTTCTTTTTACAAGATATACATTAGATAAATTACCAAAAGTCTCTAAAAAAGGCGATAAATTATTAATTGAATTTTTCAACATGCTTACCCAAAGTAATACCTCTATAGAAACAGATTTACTAGTATTGACAACCCCAATGGTACCCCATGAAGATGCTGAAGAAATATCACAATTTTTAAAAGTTCCAGTTATGCGCGGAATACCTCCATTCTTTTTAGAGGCACATGTTAAATTAAGACCACTTGATTTTGCTACTGATGGAGTATTTTTATGTGGTGCAGCTCAATGGCCAAAATCAATAGAAGAATGCGTCTCTCAAGCTTCCGGAGCAGCGGCTCGTGCGTGTCAATTGTTAGCAAGAGGTAAAATCATTACAGTCGGCACTACTATGATAATTGATGAAGCAAAATGTATTGGTTGCGGTAGATGCGCAGAAGTTTGTCCTTATAGCGCCATCGAAAGATATGTAGTCGAAAAAACATTCGAAAATGTAATATTACAAGAAGAAAAATCCCGAATTATTCAAGCTATGTGTAAAGGGTGCGGTACCTGTTCAGTTGAATGTCCAGTCGATGCCATTACAGCTCGACACTTTACCACTGACCAATTAAATTCTATGATTGATGCTTATTTATTAGAAAATGAAGAAATCAAATTGGGTGAAATAAAAAATGAATAATAATAAAGAATTTACGCCTAGAATTGTAGCATTTTTATGCAATTGGTGTGGATACGCAGGCGCAGATTTAGCCGGAGTAAGCAGATTTCAATATCCTCCGACTGTAAGAATTATAAGAGTTATGTGCTCGGGTAGAGTCCAACCATCATTTATTTTACGTTCTCTTAAAAACGGTGCAGATGGCGTTCTTGTCTGTGGCTGCCACATTGGAGATTGCCATTATATCAGCGGAAATGAGTATGCAGAAAAGAGATTTAAGAAAACTCAAGAAATTATTAAATTAATGGGCATCGACCCAAAACGTATAAGATTAGAATGGGTTTCTGCCGCTGAAGGAATGAAATTCGCTAATTTAATTAGAGATTTTACTAACCAAATTAAAGAATTAGGTCCATTCAATAAATAATCTTTTTTTATAACCTTCTTTTAAAAACATTTATTTATATCCTTTTTCTTAAAATCTATAAATCAATTTCCGACTATATATTAAAATATAAATTTTCTTTCGAAATTGATAATTTATTAGCAATTGATTCTAAATATTTTAATTTAAATTGGCTAATTTTTAACAATTCAAAAAAATATCCTTAATTTCTATCTGAAATATTATTAAAATATAATTAGTATATAACTAAAATATGTTTTAATTGCATTTTATAAAGAATACAAAAAATTTAATTGGGTATTAATTTGAAAAAAAATTTATAATAATTCATTAATGAATTTTTACAAATATTATTAATAGATATCAATACAATTTGAGGACTAGCTTTAATGTTTGATTTACTTACTTCAAGAGTTATCGTAATTTCAATTTTTGCCTTATTATTTATTATTATATTTTTAAGTCTTGCTTTTTCATTGTGGAGAATAAATCCATATCACAGAGTTAACCATTTTTTTATTATTTTTTTTATATGTACTTCAATTATTGGTGTCATTCAAATTCTCTATCTGTTTTTTCTTATCCCATTTGTTATTATTATTTTAAACAAAATTGGAATAATAATTTTAAATTTTGCATCTATATTTTTGTTGTTAGGAGTCTTTATTTTTCACTTCGGAAATAAAAAGCTTTTTCAAGATAAAAAAATTATTCTAATGACTATTACACTTATTATACTTAATCTTGGACTTTATTGTATACCAAATGGAGTTTCAATTACTATTGATTATGAACCTCACTGGTCAATTCTTTTTGGGACTTATCAATTCATTTTTAGCCAATCCATATATTTATTACAACTTTTAATTTCTTTGAAAGTATTTAATGAAACTACAGGAATTGTCCGTCAAAAATTCAAATTTTTTATTATTGGTATTACCTTGTTAGACATATTCTATATTTGGGCAATTATTTATAACCTTCATATTCTTATTATAATATCTTCATTCGGGCTAATTTTTCAAATATCTGGAATAGTTGGGGCATTTTTAATATATTATGGAATAAGAGGAAAATAAAAAAAATTGAATTTTAAAAAATTATTGATTTGTTTTATTTCTTTTTAGATTTACTTAATTTATAAATTATGAGGAAAATCACTAAGCCAATTATTAAACCAATAATTAATAAAAGAAAAATATTATTCATTGTAATTGAAACAGATTTAATTGATTCTATGTTCCCATTATTATCTGTTGAATAATATTCTATAAGATATGTAGTCGGTAGAAAAGAGAACGGTGGTATAATATATTTATTATAATTTTGCCATGGACCATTATTAATTCTATAATATGTTTTATTTATCCCTGATTTAAAATCATAAGGTGCTAATTGAATTGAACCCATAAAAATAGTATTTCCAGAATACCAACCATTTACAACAACATCTGTGGTCGGAGGCGTTAAATCGGTAGTTGAGTTTGTTCTGTCAATATCAATAGTATAATAGTCTGAACCATTTTTTTGCAGTAATACTATATGGACATTATTGGTATTGTCATTAAAATAAGAAATTTCGTTAATTCCAATATCAAAAGGGGCGTCATCTAATCCATTTACACCTGAAGTTAAAGGATGTGCATCTTGAATTCTAACTGGTCCATTTTTTTGCCACATCACGGTGCCATTCCAATGAGATCCTTTTGATTCGTCTACATAAGATATTATAACACCTTGGTCTGGTAATGCTCTATCAGTCTCTACCTTTTTTCTATAATCTATTAGATAATATTTAGACCCTGTTATTGGAATTTTAATTAATGCACTATTATTTGTTTCAGATAAAGAATACAATTTTACTTGTTTATGGGTATTATTAAGAACGGTGGCTGAAACATCTAAAATAGACAAATTCATCCTACTGAATCCCATCATTCCAGCTGGAACTTGACCTCCACCATTCCAACTACCTTGTGCCATTAATGCATATCTTCCGACAAAATACTCATTAATTCCATCGTTATCAATATCATAAAGATCAGGAAGTCCTAGGGCATGCCCGAATTCATGACAATAAACAGAAAATGGGTCTAATTCGGCGGTAATAGTTGAATTTGTTATTGATCTTAAATCTTTAATTATTCCAGGTGAAAATGAAATAAAGTGGCTATGAAGATCATTTGGGTTATATGATTGTGCCATATCATTACCAGCACAAATTATCATAATATATTTATATTTCGCAAAATAAACATCTGGGTCTGCGACAGTATACACCCTTTTTAAGAAATCTCTAGAACCAACAGAATTACTAAAATTATAATAAACATCATATTTCCCAACATTATACCATCCATCTCCATCTGGATCATACCCCGAAGGCACCGCCAATGTCCCTGAAATATTTAATAGTCCATAAGAAATTTCATTGTAATAATCTTCCATTTTTGAAATTTTGCTCATTATTGAGGAAGGATTGGTCGAAGCAGGTCTATTTGAAAATTCAACACAAATCACTATAAAATCTTTATGTTTGGCAAATGATTGGGTTTTGAAGTTTAATGGATTATTATTATTTAATGGTTGAATTGTCTTAATAATAGGAAAATTTATTGATCCGATCGTTAAAAATCCAAGTGATGAAATTAAGATAATTAAGAATAGAAAATTCATGATTTTTTTACTTAAATTTAAATGGAAATAATATTTAACAAATAACATAGTAATATCAACAACTTTTTTTAATAAAAATATTTGTGAAAATTGAATTTTTTATCATTTCTAAATCCATTGATAATTATTTAGTATATCCAATTAAAAGAATAATTAAAAGAATTGGTTATAACTTATCTCAAATTTATTATAGATAAAAATCTTCAAATTTCTCAAAAGATTGACTTTCTTTCAAAATAATATCAACAATTATGTCAACATCATTAATATTGAACTTTTGTTTTATCCGTTCTAATATAGGCATAATCATCACCATGAGTTTCGGCATTTGATTAATTATATTTTCATTTTTTAAAAACTCTTTTTAATTTCATTGTATATTTTTTATCAAAAAATTAATAGCATTTTTACAATTTTATATAAATTAAAGATTGTAGATTATTAAAAATAGAAGTTTAAAATTAATAGACAATTTAAAAATTCCATTGAAAAATAAAAAGATAAATGATATACATGTTAAAATTTCGGATTTATTTAGTTTCTTTAATAATAGTTTTGTTTATAGGAATGATACAAATAAATATAGCTGGAAATTTTAGAATTTGGGGTGTAAATTTGGATGATTCTAATTTATACATATTATCCGAAACGTATTCAGGTTCTGTTAATTCCGTAAATGATTTACCTTTACAAACATATAAAATAATTGGGATAAATGACTATAATAGCGATTTAAACCATTATAACGATATTTATATGCAATTTCAGACAAAAAAAAGCGGCCAGATTTATAGGGATTTCATTTATTTATATGATGATTTTGCATATAACAGAACAGATTATCTCTATAATGTAACATATAAAATTGATGGTTTAATATATATTAGGTGCTTACTCCCTATCTCTGTAAATAAGACTTCAAAACAAGGATTTAATTGGACAAGAGCAGCAATCGAATTAGGTAAAACAAAAGGGTTTAATTTGACCAAAGTATTTAATATTTTAACGATTAATTGTGATACCGGGAAATTTTATGATGAGAAATTAAAAGCCAATTATACAATGAAGGGAATAATTCAATGGGACGAGTATACTGGATGGATTATTTTTTATGATATTATTAAAGAATATGGAAACCCTTTAAATTATTCTTACCGCTTAAAAATAAGCATTTTTTCTAGTTCCAGTGTTTTTTACATAAATTGGACTTACGTCTTTAATTATATTTGTATTGCAATAGGAGTTGGTGGAGTAATTTTATTTTTTTTATCAATGAATAAGTCTAAATATAATAAAAAAGAGGAGTAATAAACGAATAATGATTAAAGGCATTTTATTTGATTTTGATGGGACATTGAGTAGTGAAAATTCAATCACTTTTATTATGAAATGGCAAATACGGAGAAATTTTGAGTCCGAAAATAATTTTAATCCATTTTATGGTATTCTTAATTTAAATAGAATATTTTTTTATGGATTTAGATATACCAGACATTTAAGAAATTTATTTAGTAAAAAAAATTATGAAAAACCTATTGATGAAATTATTACTGAATATGGAAAATATATTTCAAAATATTATCCATATATTCTTAGGTCTTTCAAGAACATTTCTAAGGAGAATTTAGCTAAAATTTCTAAAATGATACCATTAAGACCTGGAGTAAAAGAATTATTGCTTAAAATTAAGGAAAAAGGAATAAAAATAGGAATATGCTCTATGAGCTTAGAAATTGCCGCGCTTACGGCGTTGGACTTTATTAAATTCGATTATATTGCATGTAATAATTTAATATACGAACGAAAACACACTGCTAAATCTACAGGCGATTCAATGCTTGTAGTTCGTAATGCAGAAGATAAAAAAAAAGTCATACTTGATTTTTCTAAAGTCTTTAATTTTTCATTAGCCGATATTGCATTTGTAGGTGATGATTTCCACGATATTTTAGCGGCAGATGCTGCTGGCATTGGATTAATTTTGTATGATTTGACAAAAATCGATAAAAATGTGGGATTTTTTTATAAGAAAGCAATGGATCAATATAATTTTAAGATTATTTACAATATTTTAGATGTAAAAAAATATATCAATCTTTAATAAAAGTCAAGTTCATGGTGAAATTATGATCAAATTTGATAAATTAACTATTCCAGATGAAGGAGAAAAAATTCAAATTATTAATGATGAATTAATTGTACCAGATTATGTAATTATACCATATATAGAAGGCGATGGAATTGGTAGGGATATAATGACTGCATCTAAAAGGGTCTGGGATGCAGCAATTAAAAAAGCATATGGTATAAAAAGAAAAATCATTTGGTTTGAAATTTTTGCTGGTGAAAAAGCGTTTAAAATATATGGAAATTATTTACCTGAAGATACAATAAAAGCAATTGAATATTTTATAGTAGCAATTAAAGGTCCATTAACTACACCAATTGGTGGGGGGTTTAGAAGTCTTAATGTCACCCTTAGACAAAAGTTAGATTTATACTCTTGTATAAGACCTGTTAAATATTATAATGGAGTCCCAAGCCCTGTCAAAAATCCTGAAAAAATGGACATAGTAATTTTTCGCGAAAATACTGAAGATGTATATGCAGGAATTGAATGGGAATCCAATTCAAAACAAAATTTAGAAATAATTCAATTTTTAAAAGATAAATTTGATATTAAAATCCCACAAGATGCGGGAATTGGAATAAAACCTATTAGTGAATTTAAAAGTAAAAGACTTGTCAGAGCTGCTATTAAATATGCAATAAAATATGGTTATAAATCTATAACTTTAATGCATAAAGGTAATATTATGAAATATACTGAGGGCGCTTTTAGAGATTGGGGATATGAAGTCGCTGTAGAAGAATTTAAAGATAAAATTGTAACCGAAAACGATTTATGGGATAAATATAATGGTAAAATTCCTACCGAAAAAATTCTAATCAAGGATCGAATTGCAGATAGTATGTTTCAACAAATTTTAACTCGTACCGATGAATATGACATAATCGCAGCCCCAAATTTAAATGGAGACTATATATCGGATGCAGCTGCAGCCCAAATCGGAGGTTTAGGTATGGCACCCGGTGCAAATATCGGCGATTTTATTGCATTATTTGAACCTACCCATGGAAGTGCTCCTAAATATACAAATCAAGATAAAGTTAATCCATCATCACTAATTTTATCGGGAGTCATGATGTTAAAATATTTAAATTGGGATAAACCTGCAAAACTTATCGAGGAATCTATTGAAAAAACAATTAAAGAAAAAAAGGTAACTTATGATTTAGCAAGATTAATGGACAATATAAAACCAATTAAATGCTCTGAATATGCCAGCACAATTATTGATAATCTTTAAATTTATTAGCATATAAAACCTATTTTTACATCTTTTTACATTTAAATCTCCCTTAATTTCACTTCTAACAAATTATTTAGTGAAAGATTAAAATTAAGGAACAGTAGAAAATAATAATATAATAACTAAAATTGATTATTAATGAAATTATCTTATTAAAATTAATAAAAAAAACAGAATTATGATAAAAAAGCAGAAAAAATATGAAATGAATTATTTTATATTATAAAAAGAAATTATAAATAATAATTATTTAGTTTAGGAATTTTATTGTATTAATAGAATCAAATGCAGCTAAAAATTTTTTGGCTTCTATAAATGCACTGTCTATCAGTTTATTTATGGTCTCTACTTTTATAGAATGTAATTGATTAAAGAACTCTTTAAAAGCATATTTAGAATTTTTTCCAAAAATTTCGACGTCATTTTTTGTTGGATTTGAAGCTTTATATTTATCAAGAACCCATTTTTTGATTGCTTGGAAGATTTCTGGCTCGTTTTCTTGTAGGACATTCCATACAATATTCTGCCAATAAGTACCTACATTTCCTTTACCGATTAATCCCTTTGGAAAATGCTTTTGAATTAAGTCTAAAGGCGTACCAGTAATCCCATGTTGAGCGATACGTACATTATATGGTTCAATAGCTTTTGCGATTTCAATTGTTCTAGGTATATCAATTGTTATTTGTTCAATTGGTTTACCATTTTTATCATATATATTTCCATGAGTGGAGCCATTTGCTATTGCAAGAAAATTAGGGTGTATATCATTTTCATTTAATGCTTTAATATAAGTAAGTGCTTCATCAATAGTTGTATAAACCAGACCATTTGCATCTCTTTTTCCAATTTCTCCGACTTCTACCTCTAGTCCATATTCGATATTTCCAGCATTATCTTTAATATAATTCGCCAATTCGGTAGTAACTTTAATATTGTCCTCTAATTGCTCATAAGTAGATTTTCCTTTTAAATTAAACAGGAATGATGCATCAATTGCAAAACTCTTATAACCATTCTCGATTTGGTTCTTAATCAACTTTTTTGTAGATGCGATAATTTCGTCAGACCTCTTTTTAATAGTAATATGGTCGCCGTGAATTATAAAATTAGGGTTGCCCACTTTTTTTGCAACTGATCTTACATTATTGGCAAATGTTTGCGGTGTTAGACCAGTATATCCACCATTAAGATCACACTCAGAGCGAGCTAGCTCGAAAATAATGATTGTATTCATTTCTTTTCCTGCTTTAAAAATACCTTCCAAAATCCCTAAATTGAAACGTGGATTTACTGCTAGAATTATTGATTTTGAATTAAATAAGGAACGGTAAACTTTTCCACCATCTAATGATTCATATTCACTGGACATATGTATCCCATTAATTTTTTTATTTAATTAGATATTGTTTTTTAAAAGTGAAATATTTTGAAATATTGTTCTGTTATAGAATTAATTAGATTGTTAAAATTTATGAGTTTTTTCATATTGAAAATTTTTAAAAAATTTGTAAAATTGAATAATATATTAAAAAATATATTCAAATATTTTCCTTAATTGCAGAGCGAGGACATGAATCAACACAAATAAGACATCCAATGCATTTTTCGTGGTCATAACATACTTTATACTCCTTGTCAAAATATAACGCGCCTGTAGAACAAAGAGAAATGCATTGACCGCAATGAATACAATTTTCTTCATCAATACTTATTGGATTTTTTCTTTCTATAATTATGTCATAATCCCTAAGCGTTGTGATTAAAGCTTTCACTTTATCTTTTGGAACTTCGATTATCATACTTACAGATTTTGAAGAGGTAGAAAGATGAATAATATTAAAAGAAATGTCAAGGTCTAGAACTTTTCTAATTAATTTAGCATAATCACTAACATTAGTAATTGATCGAGGAGAAATATTTAATGTTAATAGTACCATTTTATATCAAATCCTCCGCTGAAACTATTCCAATTACTTTATTTTCCTTATCAACAACTGGCAATGCCGAAATTTTATTTATCTTCATTTTTCTCGCAGCAATTTCTATTGGTTCATCACATGTAGTATAAATTACTTTTTTGGTTACTATTTCATCAAGTTTGTTTTTACCCAGAGCTAGTCCTTTTGTAATATCAAAACTTGTGACAATACCAATCAATTTATTATTATTATCCACGACAGGTACATGATTTGTACTTTCTTTAATTATTAAGTTTGCTACATATTTAATTCCATCTTCTAATTTACATGTAAAAGCATCTCTTTTTACCGACCGAATAAATTTAATTTCTTTAGTCATTTTCATAGGCTTAAATTTAGTATCGGTGGGGAGTCTTTCTACAGGAGCAGAGATAAAAAACCGTCCTTCAATTATCCATTTTTTTAATTCGTTTGCAACTTTTCTCGCCATATATAATGAAGAGAGAGATGAACATTTAATTTTTTTTCCATTTAATTCAATTCTCCCACTTTTAAGTTCTTTATATGTAATTTTTCTTAAAACAGGTTTATCCCTTCTTGGTATTCCATAATCTACAACTTCTGTCCAAATATCTTCGTCTTTAATTGCACATTTTTTAGCAAGTCCAAGATTTAAAATCGGGATTGGAATACCAAGTCCAACAAACATTGAAGTGCCGTATCTTTCAAAATTAACACCTTTTAAATATTCTGCACTCATTTGTTTTAAATCACCTTTTACAAAAAGACTCCCAAAACGTTCTTTTGGGTTATGTTGTGTTCCCTCGCCAACAATATATCCAACACCTCCACCTAAAAAAATTCTTGTCCCAATACCAATAGTTTCATAATTGGGATCATTTTGCAGAGGACTAAGCTCTCCTGTTCCTGAATAAGTTGCATTACCAAAATTTGGTAATAATTTCCCCATATAAGTATATATGGTTCTTTCTGTACTATTAGTTGCACAAACATACCTTTGATAAGAATTTCTTGGGTTGCATAAAATTGCTTGATTCAAATCATTTAAAGTAAAAACAGTATCAATTTCTTCTAGAGGATAACAGTCAGTTGTATATGATGTAGCTCTTAGTTTAATAGGTTTTCCTAACAATAAATCTTCGATGACGTGCCCTCCCCCATATTTAAATGGACGTTTATCACTCATTCTAGAAACGCCAATATAACAATCTACAGCTGCATTACCATGATAAGCATGGACACCATTAAGCCATACATGTTCCATTTTAATTGGAGGGTCCGAATGCCCAAAATTCAAGAATGCACCGCTTGAACACATTGCACCAAATGTCCCAGTTGTTACCACATCAACATCTCTAGCTGCAGTCTCTAACCCATCATCTTCAACTATTTTTATCATCTCTTCTGCAGTCACTACTACTGCATCGCCCTTTTTTATTTTATTATTAATTTCTGCATATGTCTTCAATTAGTACACACCATTCTTTTACCATTTAATTATCTTCATTACTTTCTAGATATTCTTTAAGATCTATCACTTTATTTTATTAAAAGAGTTTTTATAATTCAATTTAGAAAAATTTCGGAAATTAAATGCATTTATTAAAACTTTTTTAAATACTAAAAGAAATAGAGGTAAACTTAAATAATTTTAAAGAAATCATATAATTCCTTTAATAAATAAAAATTATTTACTGTATAATTTACTTTTCTTGCATTTTACGATATTTTTTAATAGCTATATGTAATGCATCTGATGCTAAATTGGAGCAATGCATTTTTTGTGGAGATAGCCCCCCTAATTCTTTTGCTACATCTTGTTTTGTAATCTTTAAAGCCTCATCTAAAGTTTTTCCTTTAGCCATTACTGTCACCATTGAGCTTGTCGCAATTGCAGCTCCACATCCAAAAGTCTGAAATGATATTTCTTCTATTATGTCTTTATCTTTATTGATTTTCAAATAAATATAAACCAAATCACCATCTTCAGGGTTTCCCATCTCACCTACAACATCTGCATCTTCAATTTCTCCGATATTTCTCGGGTTTCTGAAATGGTCTAAAATTTTCTCATTATATTGCATTAAAATTCACCTTTTTAATTTTAAATCACCATATTTTTTTAAAGATTTAAGAATTATTAGATTGTAAAAATATAAACCAATAAATAAAAAATCGTTTAATTTAGTAGATGAATAAAAATATAAGAATATTTTCAGTTTTTTATTTCAATAATTTTTTAATTTTCTTGTATTTATAAGAATCATTAACTTTTTAATGCAATTTTTATATTAACACTATAATTTCAAATATGGGAAGATTTTGTCATAAAAATAAATTTATTTAATAAATTATATATTGATATTATTAAAAGACCATTATTATAGACATATGAGCTTTTGATTTTTCTTGATGAGAAATTATTAGAAAAAATTTTTTGAGGTTTAAAAAAGATGAAGGTCTATTTTGACAATTCTGCGACTACGCAAGTTGACGAAGAAGTAATATCTGCTATGATACCATATTTTAACAAATATTTTGGAAATGCCTCTAGTTTACATTTTTTTGGACAAGAGGCTCATGAAGCTCTTGAAAAAAGTAGGGTACTAATAGCAAAAAAAATTAATGCAAAAGATGAAGAATTAATTTTTACCTCAGGTGGTACCGAAAGTAACAATTTTGCTTTAAAAGGCATAGCATATTTTTTTAAAGATAAAGAAAGAGACCATATTATAACATCAAAAATTGAACATCCTGCTATTTTAAATTCCACAAAAAGTTTGGAAGATATGGGCTTTAAAGTGACTTATTTAGATGTTGATAAAGAAGGTTTTATTGATTTTGAGCAGCTTGAAAACTCGATTACAAAAAGGACTATATTATGTTCTATAATGCATGCGAATAATGAAATAGGTACAATTCAAGATTTGGAAAAAATTGGAAAAATTTGTAAAGAACATGATATTTTATTTCATTCAGATGCAGTTCAAGCATTTACAAAAGTTCCTTTAGATGTAAAAAAATATAATCTTGACCTAGTCTCTATAACTGCCCATAAAATTCATGGCCCAAAAGGTATTGGTGCATTGTACATTAGAGAAGATTTACAAAATAAAATAAAGAAATTAATAGACGGTGGGGCGCATGAATTTAATTTAAGGGCTGGAACTGAGAATATACCTGGTATAGTTGGGTTTGCTAAAGCAGTTGAAATAGCAAGACCAGAACATGTAAAATATATGCAAAAAATAAGGGATTACATCATAAAAACAACTCTCGATGAAATACCCCATACCCGGTTAAATGGGCCAGACATTAATACAAAAGGAGATAAACGATTATGTAATAATGTTAATATTGCAATGAAATACATAGAAGGTGAATCGATACTATTAAAATTGAGCGACGAAGGTATTGCTGTATCAACAGGATCAGCATGCTCATCCAAAAGTAACAAGCCATCACATGTATTAGAAGCAATCGGACTAACATCTGATGAAGGCTTACAAGGGACAATTCGTATAAGCTTGAGTAGAAGGAATACATTTAAAGAAGCTGATTATTTCTTAAACAAATTAAAAGATATTGTATCCAATTTAAGAAAAATTAGTCCATTACACTAAATGATCTTTTTATTATTAAATTTACTCTAAATAAAATGAAGATGTTAATTCCAAATTTAAATTACATATATAATCAAATTTTTTATATTAAGATATCAAATCAAAATTAAAAGACTTGATAATAATTTATATTCGTTAAAATAATTTGTTAAGAGTTTAAATCAGCATTATTATACCAAATATAATAATTATTACGCCTATTACAATTTTTAAATAATTTTCAGATAGTTTGTGGGCTGAATATGTCCCTAAAAATGCACCGCCAATTGCGCTAACTCCAATTATTAATGCAAAAAACAAAATATTATATTGAATTACAAATTCGCCAATAAACCCAAATCTTACATAATACGAAATAAATGCACCTAATGCAGTTAAAATCATAATAAAAGTAGCAGTACCTACTGCTTTTAATGTAGGATAATTGAGTAAAAATATTAATAGTATCATTACCATAAACCCTCCACCTGCACCAAATAACCCTGCATTTAATCCAATAAAAATTCCAATAATTAACATAATTACGCGCCTCCATTTATGAGGTATCATATCTAAATATTTTGTAATTCCTTTTTGCTCATTCATATTGTTGTTAATTATTTTGTTCCCGTTAGTCGGCCCGTTAACTTTCTCATTAACTTCTATTTGAGTCGCTTCTGATCCTACAAAATTATTATTGCTGTCACTATTTTCTAAATTTTGTGGTCTTTTTTTATCTAAAATTAATTCTCCAATCTCTATTGTATTTGAATTATTTCTATTATCTCGTTTATTTTTTAATATAGGAGTAATACCTCTTTTTATCATCATTATACCCACTCCGATTTGAGCCCATCCAAATAGTCCGGATAAAATATGTTCAGAAAATGAAGCTAATAAAAATGCTATTAAAGATCCTATAATAGCAAAACTGAAAGATAAAATTCCAAAAATCAGGCCCATTTTCAGATCAGTATTACCTTTTTTCCAATACAACACTGCGACAACTGAAGCAGTTATTATATCAACTAATAAACTAGTACATAAACAGACTAATATATCTAATTTAAAGAACACAAATAAAATTGGTACTACCAAAGATACAGCTGATGCTCCTACAAACCCTGATGCTAATCCTAAAAGTATACCAACTGTTATCAAAAATAAAAAAATTTCAACTACTGATAAATCCACAGAATTTCATCTCTTTTTATTTTATTAAGTTTTAATTAATTATTAATCAATAAATTATCGTTCTATTTCTTCTATTTTCTAACGTTCTTGATTTTATTCTAATTATTATTTTTAAAAGTTTTTAATATCGGACACATTTATACTAATAATTAATAATGATTAAGGATCATAAAAGATACTCCCTAAAAATAAGTCAGTAAAGAATTTTATTTGAAGTAAAATAATGTATTAACCTTTAAACATTTTATAAAGATTTTTTTGGTTATTTATATATATTATTTGTTTTATTTACAAAATTCTAGGCTTTTTAATCCCTTTTGATACAAAATATTTCCGATTTAATATAAATAAATTTAGTAAACTAATCTCTTTTTAGTATTGATTTATATATACATCTTAAACATTTAAGTAAAACTGAAAATACGGCATTTATTTAACTAATCTTTAATATATATTTTTAAGTTTAACCAATAATAAAAATACAAAATAAATAATTAATAGATGTCCGATTAAGATATTTATTTTAAAAGTATTTTCAATTTTACATTATATCATTTATTTTTATTCCATAAAAATATCAAATTTCTATCTTACATCAATTAACTTTTATCTTTTATGTAATATAATCAAAAAATATTAAATAGAATGCTTAATTATGATAATAGAACACGTAAATATAGAAATTTAAAAAAAAGAAATCATATAATTTACTTATAGTGTAATTAAAATTCATGATTATAATGTAAATTTAAAGAACCAATTTATAATTGATGGATACAATTATTTAATTATCTGTAGATTTTTTGAAATTTTTTCTTTTTTATCCACTATTTTTAAATATTTTAATGAGATTATAATTCAAAATAATTAATAAATCAAGTTGAAAAACGATGCCCTCAAGAGCTACAGCAGAACTTCAAGATAATATTACTTTTAGAGTAAAAATTAAAAATTTTGATGAATTTCTAATGGACGAGCCTAAATCATTTCATGGAAATGATAATGGCCCATCATCAATTGAATTTCTTTGTACAGCAGTTGCAGGATGCCAAGGTACTTCTTTTAAGTTTTGTTTGGATAAATTTGGAATAGATCTGGAAAAAATGATTATTGTGGCTGAAGCAGAGATGCATCACGTAGATGAAAATGGTAGAAAATTTCTGCGAATAACAAATATCAATGTAAATATAACAGTTGAATTAAAGAACCCAGATGATGAAGAAGATTTACTAGAATGTTTTGATGTGTATAAAAAATATTGTGTTGTAAGTTCATCAATCATAAAAGGAATCCCAATAGATGTAAAATTAAAGAAATAAATTTTAAAAAATTCATTAATTGAACTTAAAATGATATATTATATTATAAAATAGATATAAAGAAAAAAATCTTTATGAACTGGTAAGTTTAGGTCTACCTAAAAGTTTATAAATATAATTATGATTAAATAAGTTAACAACAACCAAATATAAAAATAGAAAATAATTAGAAAAAAATCTAAAAATGACAGAACTAAACGATAAAAAAAGTTATGGTATAAATATTTTTAGGAGAATACATCACAAAAAGCAGAAAAAAGTTAATGATAAAGACAAAGAGAACACATCACCGCGTATAATACTAGTAGGAAATCCAAATGTTGGGAAATCGGTTATATTTTATTATTTAACTGGAAAATATGCAAATGTAAGTAATTACCCGGGGACAACTGTCGAATTAATGAGTGGAACAAGGAATATAGAAAATTATTCATTTAATTTCATTGATACTCCTGGAATTTATAATTTAGTTCCATTGTCTGAAGATGAAAAGGTCACAAAAAAAGTCATCATGGACGAAAACCCCGAAGCAATTATACAGGTTGGAGACGCTAAAAATTTACGAAGGACTTTATTATTTACATTTCAATTACTTGAACTTGGTATTCCAATTATTCTGATTTTAAATATGATGGACGAAGCAAAATCACATAATATAGAAATTAATTTGGCTGGACTATCTAATGAACTGGGAATACCTGTATCAGGAGCTGTTGCTGTTGAAAAAATTGGAATTGATAAAATTAGAAAAAATATCCTTGATGTCCATAAAAATAAAGAGCAGTTTAATAGAAAAATAATAAAATATTCCGATGATATCGAAAAATTAATTGAAAAAATTGAAAAAAATTTCAAAAAAAATTCAATTAAAACTCCAATTTCTGTTCGAGCGATTACATTAAATTTATTAGAAGGAGATCAAATAGTTTTAGATTGGATTAATTCTAATATAAACTTAGAAATTAAAGAGGATATTTTAAATTCAATAAATTCTGTAAAAAAGTCATATACAACATCAATTGTAACAATTATTTCCGAGGTTAGAGAAAAAGAAGCTGAAAATTTAATTAATAAGTATCAAATAACTAAGGAAGTTAAGAGAGACAATAAATTAAAAAAAGATATAACTTTACATAAATTTTTTGGGCCATTAATTGCAATAGGTGTTTTATTATTAGTTTTTTTATTTGTAGGATATGTTGGGGCTATTTTGATTGTTGATTTTCTATCGACATATATATTTGACCCATATTCTTCTTTTATGAATGTCCTTATTACAAATTTATTGAGTGGAGTAGCTGAACCCTGGAAAACTCATTTAATTAATTTATTATCTGGAGATCTGGGACTATTAACCGCAGGGCCTGCATGGACAATAGGCTTAATTCTACCAATCGTTGCAATTTTCTTTTTTTCATTTGCTGTGTTAGAAGACTCTGGGTTTTTATCCAGAATTGCAGTCAATGCAGATCGTCTTTCAAATAAAATGGGCTTAAATGGTAAAGCAATTATTCCGATTTTGCTTGGGCTAGGGTGTGGCACCTCAGCTATCATAACAACAAGGATTTTAGATACCAAGAAAGAGCGGTTTATTAGTTCCTTATTGATTGCGTTAGCTATTCCTTGTTCAGCTCAGTTAGGAATTATATTAGGACTTTTATTTCAAGTTGGGCTTCAATGGGCTTTAATTGTATTAATTATAATTGCTGGACAATTATTTATTATTGGATATCTTTCAAATAAATTTGTCCCTGGCGAGAAATCAAAATTTATTATAGAAATTCCACCAATGAGATTTCCTAAATTATCAAATATTGGAATGAAAACTTGGAACAAAACAAAATCATTTTTAGCAGAAGCAGTTCCTTTATTTTTTATTGGAATTTTATTGATTAGTATTTTAAATGAAACTAATGCAAGTATTTATATAAATACATTTTTCACTCCAATTACTGTGTATTTTTTGGGATTACCTCCAGAAGCAGCTGCATTATGGCTACTTGGGGTTATTAGAAGGGATTTGGGTGCTGCCACACTTTTTGGAAGTGCCGAATTTGCTAGTTTGACGCCAATTCAATATACTGTAGCTACCACACTAATAATTCTATTTATTCCATGTATTGCTGCGATTCTAATAATGGGAAAAGAACGTGGAATTAAAAAAACATTATTAATTTTGGTCTTCATATTCTTTTATTCTATCTTGATCAGTGGACTTTTGAATTTTATTTTGCACTTAATTTTTGGTTGGTGATTTGATTTCAAAACATTTTTTTGTAAAGTGTCCAATATGTGGAAATAAAATTGATATAATGAATGATCAAAAAATAGCATGTGAAAAATGCCCTAAATTAATTAAATCAAAATGTGAAATGATAAAATGTAATAATTGCGGTTATGAATTTGTCCCAAATGACCCTAAATTAATAAAATTCCTCAGAAAAATGCGAAAATAAATATAAATGAGTTGATTAAATGCCAAGTAATTTTATAAATTATAGAATTATCGATGAAATTCTTGAATTCATGTGGATTGAAATTGTAGATAAAAATAAAAAGAAAGTTCCAGTTTCAATCTTACTTACGGAAATTATGAAATATTTTAAAAATCCTGAAGAAGTCTTAGAGAAACTTCAAAAAATGGAATATATCCGTATAGAGAAAAACGATGTTGTCTTTGCTGAAAAAGGAAAAGAAAGAGCAATTCATGTGATACGATCACATAGACTGGCTGAACGACTACTAAAAGACGTAGTTGACTTCCAAGATGATGCCATACTTGAACAGCAAGCTTGTAATTTTGAGCACACAATAGATGATTCAGTAGAAGCAGCAATCTGCACACTTCTAGGACATCCTAAAATTTGTCCACATGGATTTGCTATTCCACCTGGTCCATGTTGCAAGGCAGCTGCAACTGAAATTGAACCTATTATTAAATCACTAAATGAATTGGATGTCGGAGAAGAAGGTCGATGTCTTTATTTTACGTCAGATAAAAATAAAGAAATGCATAGATTAATGTCCATTGGTATAATTCCCGGTGTTCAATTAAGAGTACACCAAAAAATGCCTTTTAATGGACCAATTGTCATTCAAATTGACCAGACTCAATATGCTTTAGACCCATCTATCGCTAAAAATATTTATGTCCGGGTTAATAGCACTGGTAAAAAAATAAAACTAAACAATAAAAAATTCATACCTAAAGGTCCTAAAGGGCCTAAAAGAAAAAGAAAATTTAAAGGTAGACGAAAAAAACATTTCTATAATATTGAATAATAGCTATTTTTTAAGTATTATTAATTTAATACAACAAATATTTTTAAAAAATATATACAAAACATTAAATTTCATTTGGTATTCAATCTGCAAAATGAATAATTATCTTTTTTAAAAACAATCTTAAAATTCAAAAAAATTAAATTTTTAATCTACTTAAGATTTATAAAGAAAAATATTATATCATTGACATGAAGACTTCTATTAAAATACTTATGGTTATATCTATATGTTTACCAGTAATTCATATTATTATAAGCTTTATTGGGTGATATTTTGGACTAGAATTTTATGGAAACATTTTTTCCTTATTAAAGCTTTTTCTAATTCCATTGGGATTATCTATTTTATTATAGTATTTTTTTAGTGTTTTTATTGCAAAAAAATTAATTTTAATTGTTCATTATTTAATATATAGGAATAGAAATAGACCTAAATCAATGTATTTTTTTACATCTAATGACTATCCTTTAAGTATAGGAAATTATCTTCGAGAATCACTCTATCCAACAGCGTTGTTTTTTTCTATTTTAATGTTTATAATTGATACCGGCGCAAATTTAATTCAAGAAGTTTTTTCAATCTCATTTAATATTTTTACGGTCTATTTTTTTGATTAATCTTAATTTTTCCAATTTTAAGCACGTTATTAATTGCACCTATAAAACTAATAGACTAGTCTGGATTTCGCTATTATAACAGTAAAAGAAATGCTATTTTCCAAGTAGGGCTTAAAGTTGGAACTTTATTTAATAGTATAACTGGTATGGCTGTAATTCTATCTGTTGCATTGTCATTTTTATCGTTTGGATTAGAATTTTCCCTACGGATAGCATTTAGTATTTTGTTTTATATTTTACCATTAAATATAATTTTAATTATTATTATGAATTTCTACATCTTACCTAAAAAAAGGATAGTATTTAAGAAAACTGTTATAAAAGATAAAAAATATAAGATAAGTCCAGAACATGAGAATGTAATTATAAAGTTTGAAAAGAATGATTCAAAATGAGTAAAGTAGTTTTAGGGTTTTGGAATAGAATTAAAGCATTTCTAGCGTCTTTCGTTTCAAGAATCATTTTCCTTGTTTCGGATATAACAAATATTCCAATTTTTGGTCAACGGTATCTTGAATTTATTCAAAACTATTTTACAGGATTAGACCCAATTTCACAAGTAATAATTGCAAATACTCTTGCTATAATGATATTAATTTCAGATTTCGTTGGTTGTATTATTTTCATTTCATCATTTTTGATTCTATTTAATAGAATTTGAATTGCTAAATTGATACTTTTTATTGTAATGGGAGTTGGAATATTTGCATTTGTAGTTCCTATTTTTACTGCTTTAATAAATGGGATAGCTCAATTATCTATAGCAATAGATAGTATCTCAGCAAAATACGCAGTAGCAGTATTATTTGCTTTACTTGCAAAACTTTATGCCGATAAATCTAAAAATTAAACTATTCTATGACCTCACTTTATTTTTAATGGTTTTGTGATTTATTAAATAAGAAATGCGATGTTCTATATAAAAGTAAGAAAAATAACAATTGAATAGATTAAATAGTATCAAATAAAATTTATTTTATATAAAAGATAATATTTTAATGTGAATTTTACAAAACATTTTATAGATAAACAATCGCAAAATCGAGTATTTAACCAATTTTCAAATCATGAAATTTTTAATTATTTTAAACGAATAACAAATTTAAGAAAAGAAATAATTGGAAACCAGTTTAATGATAATTTAATTGAAGGATATTTTAAATCAAAGGATAATATCCCTGTATATTTCAAATATTGGGAGCCAAACTCAAGCCCTAAAAGAGTTCTTATCATGATACTTGGCTTAAACTGTCACTCAGATTTATATTTTCCACTTGCTTGTTATTTATTCGCCAAAAACACAATTTTATATGCTTTGGATTTACAGGGCCATGGTCGAAAAGGAAAAATCAGAGGTAATTTAAAAAATTTCAATGATATTTATTCGGATTTAAAGATATTGATAATAAAAATAAAGGTAAAACAAAAATTACCAATCTATTTAATGGGCGAAAATCTTGGAGCATTGATTGTATTAAATTATAGTTGTAAATATCCAGAAAATATTAATGGAATTATTACCTTAGCACCAGGAATAATACCTCGGCAATATAAATTTATTATTAAAATATAATCCATTTTTAATATTATTATTCTCCCTTTTTTTACCGATTTTAAATAAACCAATAATTTCTATACCCCAGAATTTTGATAATCCCACTTATTTTTCTTCTTTTATTGAATATAATCGGCATGACTTATTACATTTGAAAAGGATTTCTTTGAATTTGCTGATCAATCTATTAAAAATAATGAAAAATACATTGAAAATGGTGGAAAAAACTTCAAAATCCCAATTTTAATTTGTCAAGAGACTAGTGATACTTTATTAGATGATTCTGGAGCAAAATTATTGTATAATAAAATAAATATTAATGATAAAAAAATAATTTATTATAAAAATGCTAATCATAGTCTCTTATTTGATAAAAATTCTATAAAAATTTATTATGACCTATTAAAATGGATAAAATCTCACAGATCCAACATTGAATTAGATGTTTTTTTTCTTTTAAAATTAAGTAAAAACATTAAATTTTAATAAAAAAATCTTTACCAATATTTTGGATCATTACCATTGGAATTATTTTTGAGTAATTATACTACAAGAATCATTATGAATTAAAATTGTATGTTCTGCTTGAGCTACTTTACCTCCACTAATTTCGACAAGAACTGGATATTTATGTAAAATGTTCATCCGTAATAATTGTTTAATGTGGTGGTTTGGTATATCTTTATACCATCTTAATGAAAATGGAAGCTTTTTACGTTCATTCCAAATTCTGGTCAAAATATTTATTATGTGTGCAGGTAAATTTCTTTTTTTTACTTTTTTAATTAGTGAATAAATATATGTAGCATTGCCAGAATAAACTAATCCAGCCCCATCAGTTGTAAAAGGTTCAAGTGCAAAAACATCACCATCTTTAAACTTATAATCTATCTCTGAACTAAATTTTTGAACATTTGGAACGGAGATGCCTGCATGTAAATTATATTGTTTAATCTGATGGCCCATTAAATTCCGAATGGGTTTTAGATTAAACTTTTTAATAATTTTTTCAATTATTTCACCACATTTGACAATAGATACGCCCGCTTTAATTATTTTAAGTGCAGATGATAGTGCTGTTTCTGCTGCTATAATAAATTTTTCTAGCTCTTCATTACCACCAACATTGATTGAGATTGCTGAATCTGTTAAAAACCCATCTATACTGGCACCTAAATCAAGTTTAACAATACAATTATCAGGGATTGTTTTATTATCTTTGATTGGACTAGAATAATGAGCTGCAATCTCATTTATTCCAATATTTAGTGGAAATGCTAAATCAGCACCTCTTCTTCTAATTTCATTTTCTGCAAATTCGGAAATTTCTAAAAGTTTTTTACCAGGTTTAACTAATTTTTTAGTTTTTTCTAAAGTTTCTGCTAAGATTTTTCCAGCTTTAAAATATTTTTCTTTATCTTCTTCAGAAATGCCCATTAATATCATCTAAAAAAATTGGAATTAAAAAAGAATTTAAATTTATTTTGTTCATCTACCTTTTAAATTATTAATTACCATAAAAATCTTTTCTAAAATTCAAGTTATCTTAATATCCTTTCCATAAAGCATTCAAGAAATGATGTCCTTGATAAATTTACGCAAATATTTTTAATATTATTCTTTTTAATTGTGTCTTTTTCTTTATCTAATATTTGAATTTTTCCTCGTATTTTTTGGGTATCGATTCTTATTGGTAATGATTTTATCGTAAAAATTTTTGGATTTATTTTGAAAATTGGGACTAATACATCGTGTGGATAAAATCCTTTCAATGTGATAACTTTGTTTATAGCATTCCAGAGTATTAAGTTGCGATAGCAGAAATTAGTAATACTAGAGTTTCGTTCTCTGATTTTTACAAGTTGTTTTTTAGTAATAGTTAATTTTGAAGTAACATTTAATGGGAACATAATCGTTTTGATATCTTTATTTAAAACAATCGAAGCACTTATTGGGTCATTCACTATATTAAACTCGCTAACAAGGGAATTAAACTTAATTTTATCATAGAATCGTTCATCAAAAAATCGAGTTAAAGGCGAAAATTTTAAAATTGGGGCACGGAACAGACCGCCCATTATAACAAGTTCGCTAACTTTATCCTGTAAATCTGGGTCACGAATAAATGCAGTTGCAATATTTGTCTGAGGCGCTAATATAAAAAGAGTTATGTCATTTGGATGTTCATTTATTTGTTCAATTATAAATCTTGAAGCTAAATTTTCTTTGCCTAATTGATACCTATTTTTAGCACCTTTCACTACTGGAATATCCTGTTTTTTCGCGATTTTTAAATACTTTTTTGCTAATCTATATCCAATTTCTACTGGTGTATTTCCATAACAAATTGTGAGCCCCAAAATATTGAAATTTTCAGGAGAATTTAACATAGTAAAAATTGATAGCCCATCATCAACATCTGAAAATTTATGACCAAGCCCTGGGTCTGTATCAATAATAATATTTATTGGATTAATTTAATCTCATCTCATTTCTAATTTGTTTTTTTATTTCTGATTTTAAATTACTTATTATTTTTGAAAATTTTAATGAAAATCAATGTTAGTTAATAAAAATCATTAATAATGTGGTCTAACTAAAATAAATATTTAATTTTTACTCTTCGGTCTTCTTATATGATAGCCCAAATATGACCACTCCAATAATGAGAATTACTGCCGCAATTGCACGAATTAACATAGTTTCAACCCCAAACATCCAATTTAAAAACCCTGAAATTATGTTGCTATCAATTGTAATTCCTGAATAAAATAATAAAATGCCTATTAATGCTTGTAAAGACCTTTTTCGTACATACCCACTTGATTTTATAGCAATATATGAATATAAAATGATTATAATGAAACCCATTGCTACTGGACCATATAGTATTGCAATTCTTCCAATCTCTGAGCCCCCGACCACTGAAATTATTATTGTTATTACTCCGATTATTGAAAAAATGAATTTAGTCTTTTTTTCCAAAATATAAAATTCAATTACAAATGTCATTATTGTAAGCCCCATTAAGCCAAATAAAGTTGCTAAACGCCACATATATTCCATTAATATATTGTCTAGTAAAATATTTTCTGCATAATCCGATATAATAAATGATATTCTGCAAATGGCATAAAATATAAAAAAAAATCCTAGCCCTAAATCCATACCTTTTTGTTCATTGATTTTGTCCTTTTTATTTTTCAATAAAAAAAAAATTCCCAATATAATTAAAGTTCCAATTGCTATTGTCCAAATTATTGTGTTATAACCAAAATCGCCCATAATGATAATACTATGAAGTTTCTATCATATAAAAATATCTTAAAAAAGTGGGTCAGAATTTATTTCACTTAAAAATTTTTTTTATATACTGACCCTTTAAAAAAGGTCTCGAACTTATTCCTTGGTCTGTTAATATTATGATTCAAATATATTATTCGATTAAACAATAATATCTTCAATTATTAATTCATATATTCATTTAATCGAAATTTATTCATTTATTGTCTTTTATCTCTTAAATATTTGTCAATAGATGTTTTATATTGCAGTATAATTATGTTAGAAAATAGAGGATATTTTTAAAAAGATGGACAAATAATTTTATAACAAAAAGAACGCAATTAAGAAGGTTATTTAAATGAATATTTTAATATGTTATCATTCTAAAACTGGAAATACAGAGAAAATTGCGGAATCAATAGCAAAAGGTCTTGAAAGTTTTGAGGTATCGGTAAGACCTGCAAAAGATGTCGACCCAAATGAATTGAAAAATTATGATGTAGTTTTTCTGGGGTCTGGGATTTATGCCGGAGGAATTGGTAAATCGGCAGTAAATTTAATAAAGAATACTACTTCATTTCCTAAGAATTTTGTATTATTCTCTACTCATGCTAATAATGACCCAAGATATTATGGAAAAGCCTTTAAAAAAGTTGAGAAAATAATAAAACGGGCGGGCTCTCAAATAATTGGGGCATTCGATTGTATTGGCGAGAATAAAAATCCTAAAGTTGTGAAATTATTACTTCAATCTTCTCCAGAATTAGAACCAGCAATAGAACTCTCGAAAGGCCATCCAAATGATGAAGATTTCGAAAATGCAAAAAATTTTGCAAAATCCGTAATTGAAAAATTGCAAAATAAGTGAAAATTGTGGTATTTTAAGAATAATAATGAAATTTTATTTCTTTTTAAGCCAATATATATTATATTTATTTAATTTTAACGTCCATTTTTGTACTATTTAAGTCCATAATTAACTCTAATTAACAGTTTTTTTGTTTTTTAATTACTAAAATCTTTTTCATAAATCTTCTCCTTTAATATCATTTCCATTTTTAAATAAGACAATTTTAATTTTTAACTGGATAATAAATAAATATTAGTAAATGTAGATAATATTTTACTTAAAATTTAAAAAATAAATCATGAATTTAGGGTTTTACAATGGAAAAAAGGGAAAAACTTATTTTAATTAATTATTTCAGTAATTGTAAATGATTTAGTCATATTTATAGCATTTTCAGCAATTTATCCATATTACTTTTCAAATTTAATGATTTTCAATATCTGGTTATTAATATATACAATAATAATAACTTTATCTATAGACTGGATTTTATTTTTATACTTGTGGTTTAATTTAAAAAAGAAACAGATGCCATTAAAATTAATATTAAAAAAAGAATCAATATCTATAAAAGAAATATTAATTTATAGTTTGATATTCTTTTTCATTATAATTGGTATAGCCATTACTACTTCTTTATTTTTCAAAACTTATTATCAAATAACAGGACTTTATTTAGGTATTGTTTTAATCGGTGGTATAACATGTGGATTAACTGTAGGATTTGTGGAAGAGTTAATTTGGCGTGCTTATTTATTTAATGAATTAAAATTTGAATATGGTTCAAAATGGAGAGCAATTATAATAACTTCGATATCATATTCACTATTTCATGGATTTGAACCATTAAAATTGATAATGACTTTCATAATTGGAATAATTAGGTGTGTTATTTTAGACAAAATTAAAACAGCATGGCCCTTAATAATTTCACATGGTATATCAGAATCTTTATGGTGGTTTATGCTATTAATATAGAATTTTTAAAAAAATAAAAAAAAGTCATATCATTTATTTATGTTTTCTCTTTTTTCTGATATATATATACGCCAAGATTATTGTAATTGATAGGGCTGTTGGGACACCAAATATTATTACATAAATAACAGGAAAACTGGCACTAAAAGATGTGGTTAATTTTGGGTCTATAATCAATTGAAGATTTTTATCATAAATAGGACATCCTATTGAAATAATATATAATGAACCCGAATCAGTTCCGACATTTATATTAGAACCAGTAAAAACTCCAGTAAATTGGCCAATTGGAAGTTGACTTCCTATAAGTTCATATTCATTATTTCCCAATTGATAATTTACTCCTGTGATATCTAATTGTACCTTGGTAGAAGTTCCACTATTAAAATCAATATGAAAACTATCACATTCGTCTGATTCTTGAATATTTTCTTGGAGGTTATTAGATCCACCTTCATTAACTGCATTATATGTAATTCTTGATTCTGCAACACTAAAACTTTGTAAAAATGATAGAGAAAGCCCATCTTTTGGAAGAGCAGAAATCTTCTCTATTCCAAGGTTCTGTTTAATTTTCAAAGCATTTGGAGTAAGTGTGGCAGTAAAAGTTACACTATAATTTTCGATATTTGCGTTGATTGTACTATTATAATCATGATACCATTGCCATAATAGTCCACTACCGCGCTCTATTTGTAGCCAAGAACCATTAAGGTCAAAAATAGCACCAAAATTTATTGAATTACCATAAACTACAGGTGTTATAATATCAATATTTGCATCTCTAGCAAAAAAGATATATTTTAATTCACTCGAATTTAAAATTGGCTCTGTTTCATTATTTTCCCAGGTCACTGTGTCCAATATAATATCTGGATATTTATTACCATTTGTATCGTTATAAAGTGAAATTCCAATATCTTTCCAATTAATTTCCTGAGTAACTAACATATTTGATGTGGACTCTAAAGTAGGTACATGTTGCATGAGCTCCCAACCGAAAATTGTCCAGCTCCAGTTAAAACTTTCTGAATCATCCTCCCACTCACCTTGATACCACTCAAATTTAGATAAATTTGGTTTTTCAGTTTGTGTCATATTTTCATCATACCACATAACCGTCCTCGACCAATTCCAAGTGTTAATGCAATCATTCTGATAAATTGAAAATTCAGTGTCAATTTCATCGCCAGTCATATATAATGACAACAATCTTGCAGTTTCTTGGTCGGGTGGTCCTCCTACGTTCATATTATTACCCAAAAATGGTATAGCTGGAAATAAAGAATGGTCATAATCGCACATAAGCATGGTAATATATGCGTTATGTACAGCAGAAAATGTCCAATTGCACATTTCATAAACCTTAACGTAATATTTCGTATCATTTATTTCTAGTTCCATCGTATAATCCCAACTATCACTACCTGAATCACTCCAATTTTCAGTATGCGTATTAGAGAAATAAATTGCACTCATATTCCAAATTATGTTTGGCTGGTCAGAATTGTCTGAAAATACCTGTGGAATAAGAAATGTCGGTAAAATTAAGAATAACATAACTAAAAATATTCTTCCTTTTTTCAAGATTAATCACTTTTAATATCTATTTTTTCTTTATATAATTTTTAGATTTTTTTAATAACAAAACTTTTTATTGAAAAATTTACTTTAGACCAAAAAAGGAATTGCTAGTAATTTTAATTTAGGAGTATTATATTTGTATAAAGGATAAATTTAATATCAATTTTGGACAAAAATTAATAAATTTTTAAAATAAGCATTTAAATTTATCAAAAAATCTTACAATTATCTATTTTTTTCATTAATTTTGAATTACCTTTTTATATTTTAATCTCAAAAGCATTCACAACCCCATGACACATACATGCAGTTCCTATAATAAATTCAGTATCTATTGAATTAATAAAATCTAAAAACTTTTTAATTGAGTGCTTTGATATTCCTCCAAGATTTGGACTTAATTGTTCACTTCTTAAAATAATTGATTGAAAATTTACAGTTAAGTCCTCCAATATTTGGTATAATGGTTTTTCTTTTATAATGCCTGTTTTTGGGCATTTAATATGTTCTGTACAACCTGGAATACAAAACTCACCTTTTGGCATAAAACTAAGTATTAATATCCCGCTTTTTTTATCGTAACTATGGATTAAAAATGGGGGAATTTTATTTTTTATGATTTCTATTAAATCAGGAGCTGGTTTAATCTTAATATTTTTGTTTTCCAAGTAGATAATTCCTAATTTTGCCATTATATGAACAGGAATAGCTGGTATTATATATTCAAATTTGTATTTTTGTAATAAATTTGGGATTTTATCCAGTTTTGTCTGTAGAAATAACGGTTTATCGAATTTCTCCTTTTCAAAATCCAAAGTTCCTTCAATTTTAAATAATTTTACTTTAGAATTTACAAGACAGTCTGGGTTCTTATCAATTATAAAAGGAATAATATCATTTTCTATACAAAAATTAAGGGCATCTAATCCTACTTTACCGCCGCCGATTATCAAGATTCTTTTTTTTGAGAAAGGCATTATATTTATTACGATTTAACTAATTAAATTACTTTTTCTTGATATGTCATAAGTAGAACCTAATGTTTTTTAGATTGCTTTTTTTTAGATTTATGATAAATAAGTAACCTTCTTTTATACCAAAATTTATTAAATTTTCTGGTGTTCAATTTTTTTCACTTAATTTAAATTGGCATGATTTAAAATTTAAAAATTAGTTCTTTTTATTTCGACACTTATAGCATAATAAATTTTCACGCCATTCTAGTAAGCTAAGCTCTTTACCACAACCACTACATTTTGGTAAAAACTTTTGAAATTTAATTGCCGACATTTTGATCATATAATTTATCTGATATTCAAATATATAAAGAGTTAAAGAGGTCGTCATATAAATAAAATAATGAAGAAATAATTTTATTTATTTGCCCCATTTATATATGACATTTTTTGATGATTTAAGATGATGAGAAAAGCATATTAGGTTAATTAGCTTTAAATTTTGGTTATTGTTAAAAGTTAAATAAGACTATTTAATTTAATTTTGTATATTAATATACATTTTTGTTATTCAAGTGGAATTTCGAAAATAAATTCTGAGCCTTTGTTAATCCCTTCAGATTCAACCCAAATTTTGCCCTGGTGCATTTCAATAATTCTTTTTGATAATGCCAAACCAATTCCAATCCCTTTTTTATTTATTGATTTGGAATTATCTAGCATAATGAATCGGGTAAATAATTTTGAAATATCATCTTGACTTATTCCAATTCCTTCATCTTTTACTGAAAACCGCCAAATATTATCATTAACAACAGATTTTATTTGTATATTTCCATTTGGATTAGAAAATTTAATTGCGTTGGTCAAGAAATTTTTAATTACTTTTTCTATTTGATATTTATCAACTTTTAATAATGTATTATCATCAAAACTTTTGATAATTTTAAGATCTTTTTCTTTTATTAGAGGTGAAATTCTGTCTATTATTTCCTTTACAATATCTCGTATATCGCAAGCTTTTTTATCAAGTTTCATTTCCACTTCTAATGCTTTAGAATATTCTAATATTTCATTTACTGATTCCTCTAATCTTAATATATTCTTTTGAATAATTTTTAAATCATTAATTAAGAATTTTTCCAGCCTATTATTTTTTAAGTTTAATTCAGTAAATCCTTTAATAACGGTTAATGGAGTTCTAAATTCATGGACAATTTCTGAATATATTTCATCTTTAGATTGATTAATCTCTTGTAGTTCGTTATATTGCCTGTAAAGTTCATTTAAAAGTACTTTCTTCTGGGTAATATCTTCAATTAAAATTACAGCAAACTTTTTACCAAAAATATAAAGCGAAATAAAAAACCAACGTTCATCAAAATCCGAAAATCGCTCAATTCTGACATTTTCAAATTCCAATGCATAATTAAAAATATCATTTAACCATGAAAACTTTACAAATTTATTTTTCAGTATAACATCCGAAAATTTATTAAAAAGTATATCTCTTTTATTTAAACCTGTAAAGGATTCAAAGGATTTGTTAACATCCAAAAAAATTAGGTCAATAGGTCTATTAAATTTATCAAATTGAATTTCAAAAAAAGCAATTCCTTCGATAAGTTTGTCAAAAACTAGTTTATATTTTGGTTTATAGAATAATTTATATTTAATAATTGCAAATGCAATTGAAATATCTCCGATTAATACACCAATTATTAATAAATTTGGTATTGATATGTTCAATAAATTAAATATTATTTGTAAACATAAACTTATAATTATCGGAGTTGTAAATCCATATTGGATGAGAAACATCTGTTTTTTTCTAACAGTCTCAATATTATTTATATAATACTTGGTCGAAATATAAATTATGCAAACTTCAATTGATAGTGCCCAAATTAATGTAATATAGTAAATAATCGGGTTATCAGGAATTATACTTGACCATCCCCAAATTTCCATTTGAAGACCTTCTGAGATTAATGGTGTGGTCAAATTAATAATAAAAAAAACAATTACTGGAGCATATATTATAGAAAAAATTAATTTATTTTTAAGGATCTTTTTATTACGAGTATATAAAAGAATGAACCTTAATTGGAGGGGGAGCACAAAAAAACTAATGGAATCTAATTTTAAACAAACATATGCAATAGTATATGTTGGTGCAATATATAAAAGTCCCTCATTAAAACCCCAAAATGATACAATGACTGAAAAAATAAAGTAGAAACGATTTAAATATGATTTTGAATTTTTATTGAGTATTTGATGTCCAATTATAAATGTAATAATTGAACAAATAAATGGAATTATAAAAAAACTTATCAAATTTCTCTCCTATCCATTTAGGTTCATTGATATAAATTTCAATTAATTTTAATAATTAAATCTTTAAAAATCCAAGTTTGTTAGAATTCAGTTAAAGAAAACATAAAATAATTTTTGGAAAATTTATGGTAAATTTATTTTATAGTTAATTTATCAATTAGAATAGGGATGATTTCAAATAAATCACCTATAATCCCAATATCAGCGACTTGGAAAATTGGGGCTTCAGGATCTTTATTAATTGCAATAATAAAATCTGAAGATTTCATACCAATTATATGGTGTACTGCACCGGATATTCCGCATGCAATATAAATTTTTGGTTTTACCGTTTTTCCCGTCAACCCTACTTGATGGTAATGTGAGATCCAACCCAAATCAACAATTGACCTTGAAGCCCCAATTGAGGCATTAATACAAGAGCTTAATTTTTTAATTAGACCTAAATTTTCAGGTTTTTTAATTCCTCTTCCTACTGATACAATTATTTCAGCTTCTTGTATATTTGCATCTTCTTGGTCTTCTTCTATAATTTCTAAAATTTTAGTCCAATTTTCTGATTCATTTAATTCAAGATGTTCTTCAATTATCTTACCTGTTCTATTTGGGTCTGGAGTTTGAGGAGTAAAAATTTTACTACGAATTGTTATCATTTGGGGTCGATGATTTGGCGTCAAAATTGTTATATAATCATTTTCACTATAGGACGGTTTTTTTTGTATTAAATTTCCATCTGGCCCAATATCTAATTCAGTACAATCAGCTGACAATCCAGTTTCTAATCGGCACGCAAGTCTTGGTGCCAGGTCTTTCCCAATACTTGTGGCTGGAAGAATTAGAACCTCTGGTCTATATTTATTTACAAGATATTCAAGTGCATCGGTAAATGGTATAGTCCTATAAACTTCTAAGTGCTTGTTGTCTAATTTATAAATCTTATCTGATCCATAGTGAAATAGTAAATTTAAGTCGCATTTAATATTATGGCCTAAAATAACAGATGATAATTCAACTTTTAATTTATCTGCCAATCTACGTCCAATTCCTAATAATTCAAAAGTTAGTTCAGAGATTTTATCTTCGGTATATTCAACAAATATCCAGATACCTTTATAATCTTCTAAATTCATGGTTAAATCATCCATTAAAATAATCTTTATTGATATTATAATCTTATACTACGTGCTTATCTTTTAGAATTTGGTATAATTCATTCACAATTTCATTAGGTGTTCCTGAAATAAATTTTGTATCTTTTTTCTTTTGAAATTTCTCAATATTAACTACTTTAGTCGGAGACCCTGTCAGTCCAATTTTCGTTTTGTCGATATTTTTTAATTTCCCAAGATCCCATTTAATTATTGGAATTTTCAAGGCTTTTCTTGCGTCTTTAAAAGATGGAATTCTAGGGACATTAATTTCTTTATTAACAGTAATTAATGCAGGTAATTTTACTTCTAAGACCCTATATCCATTTTCAGTATCACTTTCTACTTTAATAATTTTTTTATTTTCATGGAATTCAATCTTTTTAACATTTGTAGCTTGAGGTATTTTTAAATTTTCTGCTATTTCGGAACCCACCTGTCCAGTTTCCCCATCAATTGCATGCTTTCCGCACAAAATTAAATCAAAATCACCAATTGCCTTAATAGATTCTGCAAGGATGTATGCAGTAGAAAAAGTATCGGAACCCGCAAATAATTTATCTGAGATAAGATACGCTGAATCTAGTCCATAAGTAAGAGCTTCCTTTAAAGTCTTTTCAAAAGATGGTGGCCCCATCGAAATAACCGAAATTGTAACGTCATCAAATTTTTCTTTTATTCTAACAGCCTCTTCAATTGCATTTAAATCGAATGGATTAATAATCCCGTTTACATGTGATCGATTTATAGTAAGATCACTTGGATTAAAGTCTATATTATTAGTTTCAGGGACTTGCTTTATACATACTATTATTTTCAAGATATATCACTTAATATTGATTTAATTTATATTTTTGTTGAACTTCTAATTTATAATATGAAACTCTTTTATTTTAAATTTAAAAAGTTTAAATTAATTACTTAATATCTAATATTTATAATTAATTAGAACTAAAAGTGTTTAATAGTGACCTATGAAAAAATTAGGACAATATTAGAAAAAGCAGAAAATTCCGAATCATTAATAGATCTAATGGAATCGATTGGGAAAGAATCTTCTTTTATCTCTGGTAGAAAAGAGAAAAAGGTAATGGGAAAAAGAAAAAGAAAAGATCTAATAAATAAATGTATTAAACTGGGATTTTTAGATAATAATTATAAGATTACGAAATTAGGAAAAGAGGCACTTCAAGATTATGATAGAATACTTTCCAAGGCTATATTAAATAAACGGTATATTAATTATACTTTTAGAGAATTATTATTAAAAGCACTAAGTAAAATAAAAATTCCTACTATAGAGGAAATAAATAAGCAATTTGTTGAATTTAAAGTCAACATCCCATTTGATGAACTTAAGAATAATATAAATATTTTAGTAAAGTGTGGCGTCTTAAATAGAAATCGGAAATATACATATACTATAAAGAAAATCTCATTAGAAGAATTTAAAGAAATCATACAAACTGAATATATGTCTACAGAAAAAGACCCTACAGGATTGGTCTGGTTTGAAAAATTTAGAGATAAAATAATTAGAGATTATATTATACCACCAAATCATTTTGACGAACTTTTTTTAAAATTAAAAGAGAAATATCCAAGATTGATTGGTATTCAGCATTCTAGAACAAAATCTTGGTTATTATTAAGGGAAAGATAAAGGAGTAAATATAATGAAAAACTTTTTTACAGAAAAAATACGGGATTTACACCTTTTAAAAAGAGGCGAGCCTATTCCCAACTTTGAAAAAATACTTGTTGATAGAATGATTGATGGAAAACATGTAATAGAACCCAATTCAAAAAATATTAGAATTTCAGAAATGTTCAAAACAGATATCAACAATATTTATTATCTAAATTTTTCAATTGTCCGCCCGATCATTGGCACTTTTGGTAGCGGTAAATCAATGACATTAAGGCAAGCTGCTCAGTTAGTCCAAAGTCGAGTAAAAAATGCTTGTATTGCTTTTATTGAGTTGACAAAATATGGGGGTGAAAAGCCCGCTGTTATAATTCCAAGGATTTATAAAGAAATTATAGACAATATTGCTGAAAAGTTAAGAGAATTTCTGCTGGAAAATAAGGAATGCATTAAAACAATTGCAAATAAACGATTAATTGATGGTATTAATTTACTTATAGGTGATCACGACGAATTTTTAAAAGGAAAAATGATATTAAAAGGTGAATTTACTGAAAATTATGGTGAATTACACCAATCCGAAGCTCTGAGTTTATTAGAGGAAATTATCGAATTACTTGGAAAAAATAATTATCTTTTAGTTTTATTATTTGACGAATTAGAGCGTTTTATGACTTTAAGTGATGATAAGACCAAGCAGTCCTTTATAGGTACCTATTTAAGAGCTATAACCGATAAAACAATTGGGACTGGGACACCAAAAATTTACATAATTTTCACATGTGATAAAGAGAAATTTGATGAAATACCTTTAATAGTACCTGAGGTCGAGAGGACTATTAGAGAATATATTTTATATCTAAACGAATTTTCTGATGATGAATTTTTTGAGGTTGCAGATAAAATTTATAAATATTTACTTGCTCCATTCAAATATTTAATTGACATCATGCCACCAACTCCTGGTCTATGTGCTATGCTAGTCCAGGAAATCGAAAATTATACTCCATCTGAATTAATTACAAAATTAGCTTCTTATTATATCAAGAATTATAATTTAGATGCAACTTATCTTTTAAAAATTGAAAATGAATATAAAAAATTAGCTTTTCAAAACTTTATTGAAAAACTTAAAGCTCGCGGTTATAAATCTGAAAACATTAAAAGAAATATAAAATATTTAGACTACAAATGGGATGCAATCGGATTTAAGCAAAAAATTAAAGATAATGAGATAATAACCGTTGGTCAATTTACAATTCTCGAGGTAGATAAAGATTATGTCGAAGATTATTTAGTCCAACTTTTATATCTTAAAAATTATGAAAAAAAGCGGAAAAAGAATGCAGTAATTAATGCGTTATTGATTGCTCCTGGATTTGCAAATGGGATCGAAACTTATTGCAATCAAAATGGGATACAATGGATACAATTTTATGAAAAACCAAAAAATATTGAAAAATGGGAGGGTATAGTCTCAGATAAACAGATTTATGTTCCAAATCCAATTAAAATATCTGATAAAATACCAGTTACTCAGAAAGATAAGCGAAATGAACTGGAAAAAGTTCTAAAATCGCTCACTGCTACTAAAATCAGGGAAATTGCAAAAAGATTTCATATAAAAAAGATATATGGTATTAAAAAACAAGTCTTAATTAATAATATTTTACAAGAACTACCTGAAAAAATTGAAGAAGAAATTGCTAGATTAAAATAATTAAATGGATTTGGTAAATCAATGATATTAGGGGTTTATATTTTTATCAATTATGGTAAAAAATTTGTTTTCCGTAAGGAACTGGAAAAATTTGATGAAGATACACTGGATTTAATAAATAAAACAATTTTAAACATAGTAAACAAATTTGATAGATATGAACAAGGAATATATAAAATTTTAATGAATGATATTAAAATTCTTTTTGCTGTATACGGAGAAGTCCTAAGTATTGTATTAATTAAAAAGGAGAAAATTCTTGGTGAAGAGGATTTACCAATAGAACTTATTAATGCAAGCGATTCATTATTTTCTAGCATAATTTTTAATCAGCCCCTATTAGTAAAATTGATTGAACAAGAAGCAGGTATCGAAAACTTCTCATTTTATAGCCGAAATTTACCAGATGAAAAAAATAAAATATTTAGAAACTATCAATCATCATATCAACAATTAAAAACCAACAAAAGTATCAATTATGTTAAAAATTTAGATTCCATATTTAATGAAGTAAATACAAAATTAACCAACGAATTGAAAAATAAAGAACTAAAGATAAAAAAAGAAGAATTAATTGTCCAAAAAGTCTTCTCTAATTTTGTTGAACTGATTTTTAGATATGTTAAAATGTACCTTATGGAAAATCTAATTCGAGACCTTATTAATGACCATACTAATACTTCTATAACTGATATAAAAATGGGAATAAATGATTTTCTTTTCTATTTCAGAAAATCCATTCATATATTACGAGAACGCACCGAAATACAATTTTTCTTGAAAATTATGGACAGCAAGAAATTTGGTATACAAATTAAAAATCGAACCGCCTTTACAATTCTATTTTTAGAAGAAGCGATTGATGTCACTAATGGTATTAATAATAATGATCCTTTAATTTCATTTAATTCTGTTGATGTCGTGGTTAATTTAATACTTGGAAAATTAGAAATGTTTGAAATTGCTACTTCTAACCAAATAAAAATCTTTAAATTACATGAATTTGTCAAAATCATCGCACCACTTGTAGCTGTACTAATCCGTTTATATGAGAAAAAAGATTTCCCAGGTACTCTTTCAATTAAAAGATTGACAATGGAAGGATTTGCAGAACTTATTAAAACCCTTTTTATTATTAATTTACAAAACAATCCTAAAAAATTACCGGTTATCAGAGATTTCCACAAAATTATCTCTCTTCAAATTACTGATCTTGGTATTCTAAATTTAATTATCGATGGTAGCCAACCCAATTACTCTAAGATTATTAACATAAAGATCGGTCCTTATCACCAAGAATCTGATATAATTCTACAGAGTACATTGAAGCATCTTTGCCAATATGCAAACGGTGAAATTAGCCTTATTAAAGCATTACAAAATATTCGATTATTAAAAGGTATTTCAATGAACCCAATTGATTTTATTAAAGGTAAAACATTTAAACAAATTAGTGATTTGTTTTCGCTCTGGAAACTTATCCAAATTTAAATTTTTAAAATAAATTTGACTAATTTTGTCTTAATTAAATTACCTTTTTAAAAAAAGTTCCAAGTTCATTCCACAAATTTGACATTAATATCAAAATTAAATCTTATTATTAATGATATTTAGCCTTAATAAATGTTCTAATTTCAAAAATAGTTAAGTCAATTATAAAAGTTACTTTTAAAATAGTAAAATAATCATAAAATCATTCTGTTTTTTAATTTTACATAAGTTCATTCATTTAAATAAAAATATTTTTATTTATTTGAATTTTAATTTATAATGAACTATTCGAATTTAATTCATTTTATATAAAAATTCTCTAAATTTATTCTATACAAATCCAAAAATTATAATTTAAAGATTAAAAAAGTAATACAATATTATTAACGAAAAGTTTATAGATTTAAATTAAGAGGATTAGAAAAAGATGATCCAAAAATTTAGTGTGATCAAAAATGATGATAAGCTCTGCATTTAGAAAAGAGATGTCACAAACAGAAATCGGAAAGACTATTAATTATTGTTATCAATGCGGGACATGTGCTGGAATTTGCCCTGCTTTTAGAGTAAATAGTAATTATAATCCAAGGAGATTAGTTGAAGATATATTACTTGGATTTAAAGATAAATTATTGAACGATAAGAATATTTGGTTGTGTACAACTTGTCATTTATGTCTTGAGGTTTGTCCGCAAGGCGTTTTGGTCTCAGAAATGTTATTTGATTTGAGACACATGGCGGTCGCTATTGGAAATATTCCAGAAAATATCCGTGAAGAAGGTGTGCGGGTCTTTAATACCGGTTTAAATCTCCCGAATAATCCCGCAATTGCAAGACGACGCACAAAAATGGGTTTAAAAGAAAATTTAATGACTCCGAACGTGGAGGTTATTCAAACGATTTTGAAAGAAGTAGGATTTCCAAAATTAATTGAGAAACTTCCTGAAGAAGGTGGCAATGAATGAGTGAATATGCATTATTTGTTGGTTGTGTAATTGCAAATAGATACCCACACCTTGAGAAATCAGGGCGAATGGTATTGGAAAACTTAAGAATTAAGTTTAAGGATATTCCTGAGTTTGGTTGCTGCCCTAACCCTACAGGTACCCTTCAAATAAGTAGAGAGGCGTGGACTGCTGCTGCAGCTCATAACTTATGTTTAGCTGAAGATAAAGGCCTAGACATACTGACATTCTGTAATGGATGTTATGAAACATTAAAATCAGCTAATGTAGAAATGAAAAATGACCCTCACCATAAAGATGTTGTAAATAAAATTCTATCTAAAGTTAATATGGAATTCAAGGGTAGTATAAATGTCGTTCATTTTCTGGAATATGTTTATAAAATAATTACACCTGAAAAATTAAAAGAAACGGTGGTAAAACCATTAACCGGGTTAAGAGTCGCTACTTTTTATGGATGTCATTATGGTAGACCTAGCTCTATTGTTGATTTTGACGACCCAATTCGTCCTGTTTCTCTAGATAGAGTGGTCGAAGCTCTAGGTGCTACAAGCGTTGAGTACTTAAATAAACATACTTGCTGTGGGTCTGCAATAAGCGGAATTGATGAAGATTCTCAATTAATTTTACTTAAAGATAAATTAGAACAAATTGATAGGGTAAAAGCTGATTTAATTTGTGTAATTTGTCCAGCATGTTATATGCAATTAGACGGGAATCAACGTAAAGTTAACTCAAAATTTGGTACTAACTATAAAATTCCGGTATTATATTTAACTGAATTAATTGCATTAGCACAAGGAATTCCTCCAGCTGAGCTAGGATTAAATTTTCATGCTGTAAAAATGAAAGAATTAATTGAGAAATTTTAAATTGTTTTAGCTCTATTAATTATTAATTCTATTTTTATATCAAACGTCCAAAATAAAGTTATTTATATTTTTTAATTAAAAATATCTTCCAATTTTATCGTAATTTTCTATTTCATAATTTTAAAATTTAAGATTTTAGAATTTTTACCTTTATTTTGAATAAATAAATCTTCCACAAACGATAATTTAGTTTTTATATGAATTTCTTGAGTAAAAATAGAATAAAAAAGATTTATTAATTTTCTTTTTAAATAATTTTACAATGTACAACAATAAATTTATGAAATTCTTGAAGCAAATAATAGAAAATGGTGAGCTCAACAGGCTCCCCGCGGAGTTTGGTGGAGGCCCAATTTTCTTTACTCCAATTATTGATGTAGCTGCTGGAAATGACCTAATTTTTCAAAAATATAAAGAAGTAGTTGGTGAAAAACATTTAACACCAATAGAAATATGGAATGGTCAGAAATTAAATTTATTAGAAAAGGACAATAATCTTAGAGTGGTCTCCATCGTATTTCCCTATGTGAAAAAAATTCGGGATGCAAGTATCTCTCAGACCAAATTACCGGCAGAAATATATAGTGTCGGTAGAAATTATGCCAATGAATTTATTGCAGATGTATTAGAAAAATCAGTCAAATATTTTATTGATTTAGGATTTGAAGCTATTGTCCCTATTCTTAGCACACCATATAATCATGTGATTAGAGGGAAATTATATTCAAATTGGTCTGAGCGGCATATTGCTTTTGCAGCAGGGCTTGGCACTTTTGGTTTACACGAAGGACTAATAACAGAACTTGGTTGTAATGTTAGATTTGGGTCTTTTATTACAAATGCAACATTGGAAATAACTCCTAGAAAAAGTGATGACCCATATGCAAACTGTCTGTTTTATGCTAAAGGGACTTGCAAGAAATGTATTGAACGGTGTCCTGCTAATGCAATTTCTGAGAAAGGGCATGAAAAAATTGCATGTTTTATATAGGAACAAAAAGTTGCTCGAATCATGAATAAACGTCTCCGCGGATTTCTAAAACCCACACTCCGTAAAATTGATGGTAAATGGGAAAAACACAGACCAGCGGTTGGTTGTGCTTTTTGTCAATTCGGAGTACCTTGTATGGATAAAAATCCTATGGCCAAATTTAAATAACTAAAAATAGATTTTTTAAAAATAAATTTAAAAGGTTAAGGATTTGTCAATTAATTTAAAAATTGAATATTGTTTTGGGCAATAATAAACTATAAGAATAAAATCATTCAAATTCTTAATAATTAAACTATTTTAAATTGAAAAAACTATTATTTTCTGTTTATAAAAGAGGTTTAATCGTCTACAAATTAAAAAATGTTCATAATTAATATAAAAAAATTATAAAATAACTTTATTAGAATCAACTAGTCTTGATGCAAGTATCATCTTTTGAATTTGGGTTGTTCCTTCGCCGATTGCCATAAATTTTGCGTCTCGGAAATATTTTTCAAGGAGCATTTCTTTTGAATAACCAATGCTACCACACATCTGTAGTGCATTTGTAGTTATTTTCATAGCAGTTTCGCTGGAATAATATTTGGCTGATGATGCAAGTTTAATTAATTCTTCGTCCATTGGATTTATATCTGCAAGTGCTGCGCATTTATAACAAAGCAATTTACTTGCTTGTAACTCTGTCCACATATCTGCCAATGTCATTCTTATCCATTGAAAATCGGCGAGTGGTCTATTAAATTGTTTTCGTTCTTTTACATAATTTAGCACAGTTTCAAAAGCGGCTTGAGAAATACCATTAGCTATAGATGCCATTGCAACTCTTCCTGAGTCTAATAAAGTCATTAAATGTAAAAGTCCATCACCTAATTTTCCAATAATATTTTCTTTAGGTATTCTAACATTATCAAAAAATAAGGAACCTGTATAACTAGCTCTAAATCCACATAGTTCCTCTTTTTTACCAAATGTGAACCCATCCATTCCTTTTTCCAGAATTGCTGTGGTAATTCCTCTTGCCCTCTTTTTTTTATCAGTATAACCCCAAATTATATAATAATCTGCCACATTTGCATTAGTAATCCATGCTTTAGAACCATTTACAATAAAACCATCACCATCGGGAACTATTGTAGTTTTCATTGAGAAAATATCACTTCCAGCTCCAGCTTCGGTAGTAGCAAATGAACTGAATTTTTCACCTTTTAAATTTGGAATAATGAATTTTTTCTTTTGCGAAACTTTTCCAAAAGCATGGATTACTACAGCCCCTGCCCATGAATCATTTGCTGCCATCGTAAAAGCAGGGTCAATTCTTGCAAGTTCTTCCATTACTATCAATGCATCTAAAAAGCTACCATCAGCACCACCATATTTTTCAGGTAAGGGTAAACCCATTACACCTAATTTATATAATTCTCTTACAAGGTCATAATCGATGCCTTTTTCTTCAAATTCTCTTACTCGCGGTGCCAATTTCTTTTCCGCAAATTCACGGACTATTTTTCTCAACATTTTTTGCTCTTCAGAAAATGAAAAATCCATTTAATAACCTTCTTAAATTTTTTAAATTTAAATAATTGAATTAATTTAAAATATTTATAGTTTGTTTAGAATGTTATAAATACAATCAAGAAATTTAATTCAGAAATTTAAATGATTAGCAAAATTTTGTAAATTTCATTTATAATTTATTCGTTATTAAAATTTTTTAATAAAGAACTTTTAATACTTGAAAAACTTCAATAATAATAAGTAAATTTTAAAATAATTACTAAATTTCAACTCTTTTATTTCGATTATGTTAATTCATATTAAAATTATTAATCAATGATTTGATAAATAAATTGACCAATCGAGATTTACAGTTTAATTATACTTTTAAAATAGATTTTAAAAAGATTTATGTAATGATTAGAATAAAACTGGCTAATTTTTACTAATATATTTTCAAAAATTCATAAAAAAATGGGGGTACAAATTCTAATGACAAAATATAATAAATTTTAAATTAAATGAGCTAAATTAAAAAAAGTAAAATATAAAATTTTCATCATTTATAGTATCTTTTTGTTAATAATAACATTATCTGAATTAATTACATTATTTCCAAAAAATACAACATTATACTATTCAAAAGAAATTACATTAAATATTCATAAATATCTTGAAACATTATAGACTAATAATGGTACACTTGTTTCAACTGAAAATGGGACACAGAACAATCCACAGATTATAAGTGATGGTAGCGATGGTGCAATTATTGTTTGGGAAGAGCAGAGAAATGGCATCGATTATAATATATTTGTTCAAAAAGTAGACTCCGCTGGAAATATATTATAGGGTTCTGGTGGGATATGTATATGTTCTAGTAGTGAAGACCAGCATCAACCCCAAATATGCAGTGATGGAGCAGGAGGTGCAATAATAACATGGTATGATGATCGAGGCACCTTTTCCCATATATATGCACAAAAAATTAATTCATCAGGTGCGGTTCAATGGGCTACTAAAGGAATTTTAATATGTTCTAAAGATAACGGGCAATATTATCCGAAAATCGTTAGTGATGGACAAAATGGCGCTGTTATTGTTTGGGTTGACTATAGATCCGGAGTTGATTTCGATATTTATGCACAACGTATTGATGCAAATGGAAATTCTTTATTGACATCAAATGGTACTGTTATTTGTAATGCTACTAATGAACAAAGTAGCGCTGAAATAATAAAAAGTAATGATGATTTTATTATTATCTGGGCAAATTCTAGAAATGCTACAAACAAAAATATCTATACACAAAAAATATCCTTGAACGGAGTGGTTCAGTGGACACAAAATGGAGTTATAATATGTAATGCAATAGACGACCAAGATTTCCCACAACTTACTAGCGATAACGCTGGTGGTGCAATTATTACTTGGGAAGATAAACGGTCTGGAATTTATTATGATATTTATGCTCAATGAGATTTTACAAAAACCTTTGCCCGACAAAAATATATAAATAAATATATAATTTTTTTTCTCCGACTAAATTAGAAAAGATTTTTTTATATCAAACTATTATTTTTATTTAATCATAATATGAGATGATTTTAAAAATGTATTATAAATATAAATATTATTAT
>SUPR01000120.1 GCA_005191425.1 Candidatus Helarchaeota ASGARD archaeon Hel_GB_B | reverse complement strand
TGGAGAATGTAATCCGAGAGTTATCCAATGTATGGTCGACGAAGATTGCCCGGAGCCTCCTTGTGTTGGGATAACTTTTACCTGTTCTTCAGATAATCGTTGTGTTGCGATTGGGGAATGTATTACTCAACCGGTTCAACCTTCGATTTGGGAAAAAATCGCTGAGTTTTTTAATTTAATTTTAAGTTGGATCGCCGGGTTATTTAATTGGTAATTAAAAATAAAATTATAAATAATTTAAAAATTTATAAAATTATGAAAAGAAGAAAAAATAAAAATAAAATTTTTATTATAATAATTTTAGTAGCTTCAATGTTCTTAATATTTTCAAAAATAGGACTCTCAATTTGGTCTATTGCAATGGATCAACCGCGACATTGTAGTGAAACCCCTTTTGCTGATAATTGCTATTGTGATAAAGGAGAAATTCGAGATGAAGGTACTTGGAGTATAGGATCGGATATCAGTTTCACAATTTACAGTTGTTATAAACCCGAAAATTTACTTTTAGATCCAAATTCACCGAATTTCGAAGAAGAAGCTATTGAATTTGCTCAACAGTACTTAGACCTATATTGCGGAAATATTTGCACTGATTTGAGTTGTGGAAATTTAGAACCTTGTGATCCGGCGACAGGACTTCCGAAAACTAATTCCGATGGTTGTATTTTAGCAGAGATCACTTATACTCCTGAAGGACATAGAGAAGTTGAAGTAATGTGCAAAAAAACCAAGGAAAAATTTGTCACCGGTTCTTGTAACACGAGTGAAGATTGTGGATTTTTCGAAATCTGTGATAATGGGAAATGTTATCAAATTAAGAGTTCAACGATTTCTTGGCAAATGAAATTCTATGTCACCAGTTCAAATGGAACTCCAGTCTCCAGATATCCAAGTGAAAACTACTGTTTCTCACCAGATGGAACTGAGAAATGCACTCCTCCAATAGCTCAAGGATAATTTTAAAATTTAATTTTTTAATTTTTAAATTTTCGATTCAGAAATTTTAAATATAATAAAATTAAAATAAACTATGATTAAAAAAATTTTATTTATTTTAATATTAATTTTAATTAATTTTTTAATAATCGTCATTGCGAATGAAGAATTTAAAAATCGATATCTTTTTGAAAAATATGAATATAACTTAGAAGAATTAATTAAGAAAAATGATTTATTGAAACAGGAACAGTTATGGGGATATTGTTTCGATTCTAATAACCAAATTAAAGAATTAGCTAAAAATTTAACCACGATTCGCGATATACAAGATTGGATTTTGAATTTTCCTTATGATTATGATCAATTGAAAAATTTATCGACTCGATGTCAAAATGCTACAACGACTCTAGCGAAAGGAAAAGGAATTTGTAGTGATAAATCAATTTTACTTTGTTCAATTTTCTATGAAAAAAATATTTCGTGTTATTCAGTATGTGGAACTTATAACGGAAATCATTGTATCTCTTTGATTTTTTATAACAACTCTTGGAGACCTATTTTAACTACGGGATTCATCGACGAAAATTCTATTAATAACTTTATGAATTCTTTAACACTAATAGAATCGAAAACCGAGAGATATTTTAAAATTTAAAAAATAAAAAAATTATTTATTTTTTCTCTTAACTTCTTTTTCTAATTTTTCTAATATACTTTTTCTCACTTGTTCTTGGATATAATCTGATCTCGAAGAGTAGAATCCTTTAGCTATTGCTTTATCGATTTCTTCGATGATTTTTTTCGGTAACCTAATTTGTAGAGAGATTTTTTTACTCATAAATTATAATTTAAAAATTTTAAAAAATAAATTAAGAAATATTAAAAATGTAATTAAGTTGTAGCTTAAAAATTTTAATCGACGATTCTTCGAAAACAATTTCGAAAATTTAAAAAATTGAAATTATATATATGTTTTTAGTTTATTATTTTATGAAAAGTAATTTGATCTCGATGTCAATAATAATGATATTATTGGTGACTCCAATGACATTTGCTGTAGATATTTTTCAAATAGGCGGTTTCGTGAGTTCAGGTGAAGACGAATGTGACTATTACATTGGAGATGCAGTTCAATTTTCTCAGAGTTACAGTGAATATGAGAGTTTTTTTAATAAATACACTGGTGAGGGATTATATCAGTATTGCGTTTGGTCTCTAGATAAAGACGGTGAACATGAAGATGGAGAATTTTATAGCATAACAACGGGATATTGTCCAGATCATCAAATTCTTTGCACCTTTAGTGAAGCTGGAGTATATAATTACACTTCGAAAATAATAGGAGTTAATTTGACTCAAGGAGTTCCAGGAACACCTTATATAATCGATGAAGTCTCAGAAAGTTATAGAGTTTGTTACTCACCTCCAGATGATCCAATGAATTTCTGGGATATCATAAAGTTTTTCATTTGTAACACAATGGGTTGGACTTGGTTCTGGTTCTGTGAAATATGAAAAATATTTTTTCTTTTTTATATTTTAAAATAATAAAATTATGAAGAAAATCATATTTATAAATTTGTTATTTATTTCTTTTTTAAACTTAATTGAAGCTGCGCCAAGTTATAGCGATGTTGGACAAAATTTGACTTATGTCAAAATGAACGAGAGTATAGAGTTGAGAGCGAAATGGATTCCTATCGACATACCTTACGATGTATCTATAGGTATTTATAATGATAATTTTTATATTTCAGAAGACGATCATCCGACAGGTGTCGTATTTAATAACAATGGTACTAAGTTATATGTGATCGGTGAAGAAAATGCTGCAATTTATGAATATAATTTATCCACTCCATACGATATTAGCACTGCAGTATATAATGATAATTTGAGTGTAAGTTCTCAAGATATTTATCCACAAGATTTGATTTTCAATAATAATGGTACTAAATTATATATCGTAGGAATTGAACATTATAAAGTATATGAATATAATTTATCAACGCCTTATGATATAAGTACAGGAGTTTATAATGATGATTTATATGTTGGCAATCAAGATGAAGATCCTAAAGGCATCGCATTTAATAATAATGGTACTAAGTTATATGTAATGGGTGAATATAATAGTAAAGTATTTGAATATAATTTGTCAACGCCTTATGATATTAGCACAGGAATTTATAATGATTTTCTAGATGTAAGTGATATTGAAGGCAATGCTGAAAGTATTGCTTTTAACAATGACGGTACTAAATTATATATAGTAGGTTATGCTAGTGTAGGTGTAAATGAATATAATTTATCAACACCTTATGATGTAAGTACAGGAATCTATAATGACGATTTAAAAGTTATTTCTCAAGATTATAGACCGAGCGGTATGACATTTAATAACAATGGTACTAAATTATATGTTATAGGCTATTACAATGACGCTATATATGAATATAATTTAACTGGTAAACTCGATACAGCAGTTTTAAATTTAAATATTACAGGTTCTTGGACGAATATTTCGACAATAGATTTAGGAGATTCTCTTACTCCGAAATGGAGTAATTTTTCTTATACAACTCCTAATCAATGTAATAAAATAATACAATGGAAAATCACAGCAAACGACAGTTCAGGAACATCAAATACGACAACAATCGAAACTTTTTATGTGATGCCTTATTTATATTCGACATCCAATAATAATATAATAAATTCAATAGAAAATTGTTCTTCAAATCACAACGCAACGATAACTCCCATAGGAACTGGAGAAGTAAACGTAACTTTTTTAGTTCCATATTTTATTAGAAATTCGACTTTTAAAGAATGTAGCTATGAAGTCACGGAAGATTACGATGAAATAATAATAACAAATACTTCTGAATACTGTAATATAACAGTGATAAATTTAAAAGCTGAAAATGGAGTGAAATTTAATTTACAAGACAGCACGAAATTGATATTAAATTCACCTCCAAATCAAAAAGCTTTAAATAATATGACACCAAGTTTTAATTTCACAATGATCGGAAAAAGTCTTAATTCTTATCCTTGCGAGTTATTTATCAACGATACAGGGTATGGAACTGTAACTGCAGATAACAATACTCCGACTATTGTAATAGCTAATCAATCTCTTTCAGATGGAGTTTATAATTGGTATATTAATTGTTCTGTGGGAGATGATGTTTATCAAAGTGAAATTAGAGAATTAATCATAGATACTATTAATCCTTTAATTTCAAATCAACAGATTTCGATAAATTATTATAATGGAACTGTGAATTTGTCAAATTTAATATTAAATGTAGATAAAAAAAATATAAAAATTAACGTCTCAGCTTCGGATATCCATTTAGATTCGGTTTGGGCTCGAGTTTATAATTCAATGTTAAATTATTTAATGACTCTAATTTCCGGAACTATTTACGAAGTAAATATAAGTTTAAGTAAAGGTTCTTATAATATATCTTCTTTTGTTAACGATACAGCGGGAAATTTAAATAACACTGAGAATCAGTCGATAATGGTATCAGATTTCAATTTATCTTCTTATATCGAAATCTCAGATTATAAATGGGATACCTATAGAGATATAATTGCAAATTCAAATATAAACAAAGTAAAATGGATTAATAACACTGGAGTTTCTCTTCCTTATAAATTAAAAATCTCAGGATATTATGTAAATGGAGATTCTTGTGAGGTTAATGATATTTTGTACTCAGTTTCAAACGGAATTTGTAATTACACTCATATAATAAATAAAAATTCAGTTTATCCAAACTTAGAATTTTATGATTCCGATTACGGAACTGGAACTCCAGTTATCCAAACTTTTGGAGATGAACAGACAGCTCTTAAAAAATGGTTTAGAAATATTACACTAAATTATTATCTTCCAAATAATTCAATAGCACCTCCAGGAACTTTTATTAATTCAACAACGACAGCTCTATGCATTGATTCTACAGTAACTTCAGGGGAATATATAAAATATTACAATGGAACAGAGTTCATAAATATAACACCCTCGACTCAAGGAGTTTGGGAGAAAAAAATCGTCGATTCGAGAATTTTCTATGTAATAAAAGATGATTTCTGTTACGGAGATGGGATTATGGATTTCAAAGTGAAAATAGAATCGAATAGTTAATTTAAAATAAATTAAAATAATAATTTTATGAAAAAAATAACTTTATTAATTTTTTTATTTTTAATTATAATTAACATAGTATTCGCTGAAGATATTTTTGAAATTGGAGGAACTTCAAATACTCAACCTTCGATTAACGTTGTAACTCTCAATATTTCTGAACTCGGTTCCAAAAACGAAGTAATTTTATTAATTGGTGTGACAGATGGAAATGGCTTATTAGATAGAGATTGTGTTTGGATAGGAGATTATTCTAATTGCTCATTTGGAGATTCGAATCCGATTTTTTTAAATATTTCTAATAATTTAAGTTTTTCGGGAACTGTATATGCGAATGATTCTTCAAATAGCGTCGATGATTATTATATAAATTACAGTTTCACAAATAATTCGTATTTTCATAATTTTTCATCGACAATAAAAAATCTCAGTTGTCAAAGAATTTATAAATCAGATATTTTAGAAAATAAAGCAAATACTTCTTTGAAATATTCAATTAATCATTATAACAAATACTCAGGAATTTTAGCGATAGGAGGAAATTTTAATGGAATTTTAGAAAATAATTCTAATATAACTTTATATTCAGAGTGGAGTGGAGATTGGCTAAGTGAATCTTATTCTCTCCCAATTTTAATCAGCGATTCAGTTGTCGAAGTTAATACTTATCAAATTTATAATTTCACTCTTAATATTTCCAAAAATATCGATATTAATTTTACAAATATCGAAGTTGATTTTTCTAATTATTATAATACATCGATTTATTCGAATTTAACTTCAAATAAAATAATTAAAAATTTTACTTCGACTAATACGATTTTATCTATTCAACTCAATGCTTCTACAATAATCCAAAAAGATATTGGAAATACTATTTGTCCCGTCGGTTATACTAAAGGAAATTATTTAGATTACGGTTATTGTAAAAAAATCGTCGATACCGAGGATAATATCCGACAAGTTTCTTATATAACTTGGATCTTAGTTAAAGACAACTCGAGTCGAAATTATAAAATCAATTTTTCGATGCCTTTTATCTCAGAGAGTTTGTCAAATTTAATGAGCTTAAATTATACTATTAATAACTCGAATAAAAATTTAACTTTTTTAACTTCATCTAAGACTCTAGTAATAGGTAAAAATCATTCTTCAAGTTCTTTATCTGAGGGAGAATATGAAGTTAAAATTGAGTTTTCTTATTTTTATACTAGCGAAACGTCGGGGGGAGGCGGAGGAGAAATTTCTCCGATTTGTGGAAATGGTGTGTGTGAAATCGGAGAGACACCAGAGAATTGTCCTCTCGATTGTGAAAATGAGAGTTTCGAATTGAATTTAGATCACTTAGTTCTATTTGGATATCCGGGAAGTAAAATTCGATGTTTTGGTCTAGAAAAAGGTTGTGCTCTTAAAATTATAAATCCTTCTGAGAAAACGATTCATATTAGAGTTGAAATTGAATCTAATGACGAGAGTAAAAATTGGATTTATTTATCTCTCGACGAAAAAAATTGGGCTCAGATTCTCGATTTCGATATCGTCGGGAATTCTGAGAGATGGATTTATTTCGATATCCGAGTTCCAAAAGATGTCGAAATTGGAAGAGATTATCAGAGTAATTTGAAATTTATTTCTTCGAATTACGCGAAAAGTTTTCCGATTGTAATGAGAATTGGAAAATCTTATATTTTTTCTCTCGAAAAGCTTATAATTTTTTTAAATACTACAATTTTTCCACTTCCAAAAAGTGGATTCGAAATAAAACTTTGGCATATTCTCTCAGTTCTATTATTGTTAATAATAATTTTATATCCGTTTTTTAAAAAATGAAAATTCTTAATAAGTTAAAAAATTAATAATAATAAATTTAAATTTAATTTTTATATAAATTAAAATATTATAATTATGAAATTTAAAATGATACAAAAACAACAGAATTTTCTCAGCTTACTCGGTATTGTTTTTATTTTAATAATATTAACTAGTATCGTAAGTTCTGCGATATACATTGACGGAACTACTGATACGATTAACGTTACTTATATAGATGGATTCACCTCTATGGGAGATATAGATATGAATAATTATGAAATTATAAATTCTCCTTCTCTTCAAGAAACTGCGGATTATGTTATTTGGACTGATGGTTCAATGTATTATGCGAAAAATTCTTCAGGTAATATTATATTATCGAGTTCAGATGCTGCTACTGTGATTAATGGAGTTTTGGAAGATTGTAATTATCAAAATGCAGATATATATATTAAAGAAGGGACTTACATTCTTACGGATTCAATTCGAATAGAACCACGTTATAGGAACAATTTAATAATAAGAGGTCAAGGTAAGGAATCGACGATTTTAAAATTGGCAGATAACATCAATAAATCGCTTATCGAATCTACAAATACGGATTTTACAATATACAATTTAGAGCTTAGAGATTTGAAGTTGGACGGAAACAAAAACAACAATATTAATAATTCAGGAATTGTAATGAGATGTCAATCTTGTATATTTGAAAGAATTTCAGTTGTAGACTGTTATGTTGGTATAGACATACACTTTGGAGGTTATATGAATAAAATTGTTGATTCAGATATTCATTCAAATTCACATATTGGAATATATCATAGTGTAGATAATGAAATTTCAGGTAATTTCATTTCAAATAACGGGATTGACACTGATTCTTCGACTTCAGCAGGGATATATGGAAGTTCAGCGTGGGATAATAGAATTATAAATAATCATTTTTGGAGCAATGTAAGACATATCAAATACGAATGGACAGATAATATAGTGATAATGGGTAATTTATTTGAACATCCTGTTAAAGAACAAATTGTTGGATATAATAGAGCAAGATATTGGTTAATAATAGGTAATAGGTTTGAAGAAGGGCCGACAGGCGGACAATATCCAGCAATTCAAATTTCAAATAGTGTTTCCAGAGACAACATCGTTATGGGTAATGTTATAGAAGGAGATAATTATACTTATTGTATTTATGAAGGAACTTCTGCATATAACAATTCTATTGTTTATAACGATGTTGAATATTGTGAAGCAACAATAGAAAAAATACATATCACCGATTCTAATACACAAAATTATGGAAACAAGGGAGCGGAAGATCAAGAATTAATGAAATTAACTTCTTCAAATGGCGAAAATTTAGTTTCTTATTGGAGTTTTGATGAAAAAACAGGAAATATTGCTTATGATTCTCAAAACAATAATGACGGAACAATTTATGGAGCGAGTAGAGTTGGTGGAAAATTCGGCTCCGCTTTGGAATTTAAAGGAAATGATTATGTGAACATAGGAAATCCCTCAAGTCTACAAAATTTTCCAAATGGAATTACTATAAGTGCGTGGATATTTTTATCAGAAGTTCCTAATAAATGGGCAGGTGTTGTTTTGAAAGGAGATGAGTGGAATGAAGGTCCGGGTCTCAAAGTGGGGTATGGCAATTCAGTTATTAATTTCCAAATAGCAAATTCTTCTGAAAAGACTGTGATTTCTACAGATATTGAAACAGGAAAATGGTATTTCGTAGTAGGAACATATGACAAACAAGCAATGAAACTTTATGTAAATGGTGTGTTAAAAAAGAGTGTTGACAAAACAGGGGATATTGTTCTGAACTCAGGAAATTGGAGAATCGGTCACGGCGGATACACCTATTACTTCAACGGAACAATAGACGAAGTAAAAATTTGGAATCGCTCACTAACTCCTGAGGAAATCAGAGCGGAATATTTATTAGGTATTTCCTCTCACAAGGGGGGAGGAGAAAAA
>SUPR01000119.1 GCA_005191425.1 Candidatus Helarchaeota ASGARD archaeon Hel_GB_B | reverse complement strand
AATAATGGTATGCCAATAATATATGTTAAATTTGTCTTACTTAAAACAAATTTAATGTTTATGCAAATATTAAATCATCGGCTTGGTATGATGTTTTATGTATGAAATTTTGTAAAGAAGGAAAATATGAGAAAATCTAATATTAAATATGATGGTAAAAGTTTAATAATTAATGGAAAAAGAATAATACTTATAGGCGGAGAATTTCACTATTTTAGAGTTCCTGAAGAATTGTGGGAAGAAAGACTTCAAAAAATTAAACAGTCAGGCTGTAACCTTGTTACAACATATATACCTTGGAATTTTCACGAAGAAACTAAAGGCAAGCTTAACTGGCAGAATAATAGAAATTTACCAAAATTTTTAACTTTATGTAAGAATTATGGATTGTATGTGATTATAAAGCCGGGTCCTTATATTTGTGCCGAATGGGATTTTGGTGGATTCCCTCATTGGCTTCTGGAAAAGGATATATTATTACGTATTCCTGATAAGTTATATCTTGATATTGTTAAGCAATGGTTTAAAAAAGTAGCAAAGATTATAAAGCCATTTCTAATAACTAATGGTGGAAATATAGTTTTAATTCAGATAGAGAATGAGTATGACCATTTAATAGAGGAGACCAAATTGGTAAAAAACAGAAAAGTAGCAAAAGAGTATCTTTTAACTTTATTGAGATTTATAAGACAGGAAGGAATAGATATTCCTGCCTTTACGAATGAGGGGAGTTGTATTCTTGGGACAGAAATTATAAATACACATACATATTATCCAAATATTCCATTAATATGGATGTGGGAGTTTCAGGACTTTGACAGAAAAATAGAAGAGAGTAGAAAAGCACAATCTGATAAACCATTAATGATTCTTGAACTTGAAACAGGATGGTTTGCCCAATTTGGACAGCCATTATATGAAGTGGAGACAGAATTAACAGAGGCAATTACAAAAACAGTAATTGCATATGGGGCATCTGTTTTGAATTATTATATGTTCGTAGGTGGCACAAGCTTTCCATATTGGGCTTCAAGAGGTGATTTTAATGGAATTGGAATTTGCACTACTTTTGATTTTGGCGCTGCACCTATAAGAGAATGGGGTGAGATTCACGACAAATACCATCTTATAAGAAATTATGCATATTTTTTTAATTCTTTCCCTGAGATAATTTTTGACGCTGAGACAGTAAAGGATAACGCAGACTTTTATAAAGGGGGTGAAAATGTTGTAAGAATTTATAAAAATAAAACTGAAATACTAAATTCTTTTAAACATACTTATGAAAATATTAAGATATTGATGAGAAAATCATCAAAGTATGGGATAATATTAATAAGAAATTTAGAAGATGAAAATAAAAAAATACAGATCTGTTTTAATTCAGCAATTGTTAAAACAAAGATAATTTTTCCTGAAAATAAATTCAAATTGAATTCCCACTCATCTTTGCTATTACCAGTTGATTTTTATATTGATAAAGATATTCAGTTAATTTATTCAACATCAGAGATTATAGCAAGAAAGAAAATAGATAATGTAAACTATATAATTTTGCAAGGAAAAAAGGGTATTCCTGGTGAAATGACCTTAAATTGCAAATGTAATATTGAACCTATTGCGGGCAAAGTAAAAGTTAAATCTTTTCTGACAGGATTTAAAAAGGTTTTATATTCGCACTCAGAAATTATTATTTTTAAAATAAGTAATTTTAATTTTATAGTTTTACCAGAAAATGAAGCGAAGAAATTATGGATAAATAATAATATTATAATGTTAAGTGATTTTTATTATTTAAAACAGGTAAAAGAGAGAAAGAATGAAATACTTCTGAATTTTCAAATAAAAGGAGGCATTCATAAATTGATATTATGGACTTATTCTAAAATAAAGAGAATTGAAATTGATAATAAAAAAATAAATTTTAAAAGAGATAAGAAGAGTAACCAGATTGAGGTAAAATATATTTTTAATCAAAAAGATAATAATCAAATTTACTGGCTAACACCCTGGAAATATTATTTAGATTCTTATGAAAAAGAAGTTGATTACAATGATACCCATTGGAAAAAAATAGATTCCTTTACTCCTCTGGAGAAAGCAAAATTTTTCAAACATGGTTATTATTGGTACAGAAGTGAATTTAATATAGACACAGATTTTTTAAATGTGAAAATTCATATAAGCACAAATAATATGGACAGATTTTCATTGTATATTAATGGCAAATTTAAATGGATAGGAATAGGTTCGCCGGAATTAGATATAACGGAACTTACAGTAAATGGCAGGAATGTGATTGCAATTTGCTATGAGAACGCATATCATACAAAAGCACATCCTCATGAAGGGCAAATAAAGAAGATGAGCGGACTATTTTATCCTGTTAAAATAATGTGGGATACAGGGAAAAATGTGATGAGAAGTGAGATTAGAGAATGGAAACTTCAAGAGGGTCTTGGAGGAGTGAGTAAAGGTTATTATTTGGAGGAATTTAATGACCAAGAATGGATAATACTTCCAAGTGCAAAAAAATATGTATTTGAAGAAGATGTAGGAAATATTATATGGTTAAGAAGATGGTTCTATTATAAAAAAGAGAAGGATTGGGAAGCACCTGTATATCTGGAGATAAACAAATTAAAAGAAAGATGTTTAATATATATTAATGGATTTTTACTTGGTAAGTATGAAAATATAGGGCCACAACATAGATTTTATATACCAAGAAATTTATTGCAGGAAAAGAATCTTCTAACTCTTGTAATAGAGGGACCGGGATTTCATCCGGTAAAACAGTTTGGCTTTTTACCACCACTGTTTGAAGAATTAAAATTAGGTTTTTATTATAAGGCTAAAGATATAAAAGTAAAGCTAAAATTTTAATTATGAAAATATATTTTAAGGAGTTTTTATTATGAAGAAGAGTAATTTATTTTTTATTGAGTTTTTAATTATAATGTTATCTACTATAATGCTAAATGCTGGATATATTGGATTTAAAATTATTGATGTAAATGATAATAGTATTGCGGACTGGACAAATAATACAACACTTCATTTTCTAAGCTCGTCAAATATTGCATATGTTACAGATAACCAGTATATATGGCAGGATGTAGCAAATGATGATAGAGGTGATGGTGATTATATATATCCTACAAATTCGTCTACATTTGGAGCTAATTCTGCGGATATTGATCAGTTTAGGGTATGTTGGGATACAACTAATTTATATATTTTTTTACGTGCTAATAATGCAACAGCAGATTGGTGGGCTTCAGCATTTATTATTGGTATTGATATAGGCACACCAGATACTGGTTCAGAAGTATTAATACAGGGAGATAAAGTTGACCCTGAGACAGGTCCTTGTGCAGAACTACGAAGCACAAAGATAAAATGCGATTATACAATCTTTGCCTCGTCCACATATAAATGCAGAATGTGGAATGCTGCTGGAATTAAAATTGGTGATGATGTTGATACATTGGATGACGGTAACTTAAATAATATTGATTTTCAATCTCCCAGCTGGAATGAATGGGAAATCAAAATCCCTTTATCATTAATAGGCAGTAACCCTTCAGATTCAACTTGGCATTACATAGTAGGATTGGGGCACGAAGAGAATAATTATTTTAGAGAAATTCAGCCAGATAATTCAGGTAATCCAATGGAATGGTATGGTATAAATGGTGATAATTCCTGGTGGAGCACTAATGGTGTTGACCCTGATGTTTATGATTTAATAGGTGCAGATCAAGTAAAGCAGGAATCTGATTTAAACAGCTACAATATCAATGGCACACCTGGTGAAACAAACGATTTTGTTGATATTCAGTATTCTTATGTTACAGTTGCTGATTATAACAGATTTTTTATCCAACCCCAATCTATTTCTGTACAAGAAAGAGAAGTTGTGCCATTAACTATTCTTGGATGTAATTCTACTTCTACTGGTGAGTTCTTGAATAAACAATATACAATAAAAGTATATAATGATGTTGGCACTGTAATTGATAATAAATTTTATGCTGCAGATTTAAGCTACACTGATTTAATTCAGGGATATATAACTTTTAGTATGCAAGGTGTTTCTTCTTATACTTTGTATGTTACTGTTTCTGCATCTGCTTCTGATATTAATGTGAGATTATCAAAAAATTTTCTTCAACCCGGAGATGAATATTTAACTTTCAATTTTGACATTGGTAAAGAAGAGAAGGTTGAAGTTTTTATATATTCATTAGCAGGTGAACTGCTTAAAAAGATAGAAAAAGTTCTTACACCAATTGAAAATAACTTAAAATGGTATAAAGATACGGATGATAACAATAAAGTTGGTTCAGGGCTTTATTTGATAAAAGTTAAAATAGGAAATAAAGTATTTATCAAAAAAATTTTGTTGGTTAATTAATTATGGAGGTGGGAAATATGAGAAAGATATTAATATTTGTTTTTTTATTTTTTATACCTTGTGTTATTTATTCTAAATTTGCAAATACTTATGAATTCTTAAATATTCCAGAAACTGGCATTAATGAGATTGCTTCCCAATGTGGAAGTGCAATCGTTGAAGGGATTGAATCTGTTTATTGTAATCCCGCTGGCTTTGCTGAAAATAAAAGTAAAAATATTATCTTTTCAGATACTGAAAATATAGGAAATACAAGAAAGTTGAGCTTGTTTTATGGGGATAAAGCTAGATTCTTTAATTATGCCCTGGGTGTCAAATATTTTTATTTAAAAGAGTGTATAACTTTTAACAATAGTGGAGTAAATTACAATAGCTATTCTATAAACTTTTTGATATCACATAATATAAAATTCATCAAGAAACATCTAAACTATGGCATAAATCTTAAATTCATAAAATCCACAATTTGGAATTATCATTCTTCATTAATTCTTTTCAATATTGGAGTAATCTATAAAATGTGTATTCCACTATTAATGGGAAAAGTTAGCAAAGAAAATTTTACAACAGGGATAAGTATTCAAAATGTAGGTTTTATTATAAAATCTTATAATCAAGAAGAAAAAATCCCTCTAATTGTTAATGTGGGTTTTAAATATAAGATAGTTCACTCCAATAATTTTGATACTTCTATTTTTATAAATTATTCTTATAATATTTTAGCCCAGAAATATTTAAGTTCTGGATTAAAATTAAATTTATTCAATTTTATTTTTTTATCCTGTGCCTATAAATTTGGGAATTTTATTAATCCTATTTCTACTGGAGTAGGATTGAATTATAGGTTAAATAAGACAAACTATGGTTTTTATTATACATTAATGCCTGTGAAAGATCTTGATTGTATTCATACAGTAAGCTTAATAATATCTTTGTAAAGTAAAATAAAATGGGAGCCATATCTTTAATTTTAAACGTAACTCTTACTAATCTAATTAATACTTATAGACTTTAACTTTATCCTGATGATACGATATTATATTAAAGGAATATTTAACAGTTCAATCTTTATTGCTGATAAAGTAATAGTAAAATAAATGATGAAAAGTTTATATTTAATATTATTATTTTTGGCTAATCTTCACTTATACGCGGATGTTAGTAGATATAATTTTGATATTATAAAATTTGATGAAAAATATTATGTGCCTTTACAAAATAATATTGTATATCCTGATTTCCAAAAACAGACCAGGAGGACTTATATATTTTTAAGAAAATGCAAATATATCCGAATAAATTTAAACCATAAATTATCTTTGACGGAAAGAGCGAAAGATACAATAGCGAAGATGGAGAAGGAACTAAGGGGGATGTTTAAAATAGATTATAATGATATAAACTGGAATACAGGTAGAATACCTTTTGTTATTAATAGATATCCTGATAAATATCAGGATGGCGCATTATACAGAATAAAAATTTTTATACCAAAAAAATATAGGCATAAAGTTTTAAAATTATTTTTTTTAGGAGCAAATTATATAGTTGATGTATGGATTAATGGAAAATGGATAGGATTTCATGAAGGTGGATATTCAATTTTTGCTTTTAATATTTCTGATTATTTGAAATATGGCAAAGAAAATTTGATTTTTATCAGGCTTGATAATATTCCTTGGCTAATGGACGAATATCCTAATGCTAATGAACATAATATTGTTCCATATAAAAAAATGGATTGGTGGAATTATACTGGTATTAATAGAGACCTATATATTGAAGTTTCTGAAAAAATTTCTGTTGCTCGTGCTGATATTAATTACAAAATTTTTGATAGTAAATGTAATTTAAATGTTTATGTCATATTAAATAATTTTGATAACAAAGACAGAAGAGTAAAAGTAAAAATAAATATATATGAAGCAAGGATTAAAAAGAGAAATCTATTATCATTATATTTATCATTATATTCAAGGGAGCTTGTAAATTTTAAACGAGTTATTTATAAAGGAAAAGAGAGAAGTATTAGAGTTGATAAAAATTCTTTCAAAGTCATTAATTTTAATAACAAATTTAGTTTATTTAGAACTATAAAATATTGGAGTCCTTCAACCCCGCACTTATATGTTTTAGAAGTGATAGTAAAAGATAGAAATGATAGAATAATAGAAAATAATTATTATCAATTTGGGGTAAGGAAATTTGAGATTAAAGCACAAAAGATTTATTTAAATAGCAATAAAACACCATTATTATTAAAAGGCACTTCATATCACGAAGAGTTTTATCCTTATGGCAGGGCAATTGATGAAAGCAAGCTGAAATTGATTGTGGAGAATTTAAATTTGGTAAAGGATTTAAATTGCAATTTTTTGCGAACAGCCCATTATCCGCATCATCCTTTTACATATTTATTAACAGATAGGCTGGGTATTATAGTATGGGAAGAGATACCAGTTATGTGGTTTGATGGACCGGAATTGATATATCAATTAAAAAATAGAAAAATTCCCCATCAGATGTTATTGGAGATGATTTATGCCAATTATAATTCACCTTCAATATTGTTTCACGGTTTATGCAATGAGTGTGGAGCGCAGCTTGAACGACGCGAATATCTATGGTATATGAAAAAACTTAGTGAAAAAGTTCATAATAATAGAATTTATGCTCAATCAGCTGTTGGGGCTGATATGACTGACAATACACAAAGTGATATGGATGTAATTGGGGCTACAATGTATTATGGCGTTTTTTATTGGGATAATCCTTATAAGCATACTTTGTATGCTTTAAATAAGATGAATTCATACTTTCCAGATAAACCAATCATTGCAACAGAATTCGGTTACTGGTCAGGTGAAGACCAGAGTGATATTTGCAAACAGGCTAAAATTGCGAAAGATACATATAATGCATTTAAAGATAGTAAGGTTGTTAGTGGAATGGTATGGTGGTCATTACTTGATTGGTTTACAATGATAACTGGTTATCAGACAATGGGACTTATTACAATGGATAAGAAAATAATTAAGCCAGCTTTTTTTGAACTTCAAAGATTATATGGTAATAAAATTAAAAATTATTCAATACAATCTTTAAATTTAAGAAATAATCAGAAAATCAGAGGAAGTATATTGTTACAATTTAAGATTTCTCCACAAAATGATATTAAATCTGTAAAACTTGCAATTGGTAACCTGAATTTTAAAAGAGAATTAAATTTTAAAAATGGAATTTATTTTACCAGATTAAATACATTTCATTTTAAGGAAGGTAAAACATATTTTATCGTGCGATTAAAATTGAATAATCAAGAAGTATTATATAAAAAAATTGATGTGATAGTTGATAATTATGATGAACCTCCTGTAGTGAAAGTTAACTTATGTAAGGATAAAGTAGTAATGAAGAATTTTATTTTAAAAGTTTATGTTACTGATGATGGTAAAATTACGAGATGTCAATATAAAATAGATGCTGATGAATATAATAATTTGACTAAAAATAATAATTATTATTTTGCAAAATTAAGGTTTAAAGATTTTAAAAATGGCTCTATTCATAATTTGAAGTTATTAATAAAAGATGATGGGAAACATACAATTAAGACGAATATTAAATTTATTTATAATAATAGTCCGGGGATAAAAATTAATTTGCCATATAATCTTGATAGAATATCCTATAGTAACAATAAAAAAGATGCATATTACTGGTCATTTCCTGCTGAAGAATTACCTGATTCTAATACTTGGGTAGTTTGTAATGGCTGCAATGCAAAATTATTTTTTCCTAACAAAAAAGATGGCGCTAATAATGTAGTGGTGTGCCAGGGGCAATATATTAAAGTAAGGAAAGGCAATTACTCAGTGTTGAATATATGGGGATACAGTTATTGGGGGAATCAAAATAATGAATTAATTATCTACTATGATGATGGCACAGAGGAAAAGAAAGAATTATTATTAAGTGAATGGACAGCCTGCAATGCACAATTTGGTGACCATATTGCTTACATCTGTTCAAAACATTATGAAACTTCTGGTAAATCTGGAAAACCAGCAGTTGCCTTTTATCATATAAATTTTGATTTAAACAAAAATAAAAAATTAGTTGCAATTGAATTTCCAGATGATACACATAAACATATCATTGCAGCTAGCTTGGAACCGTAGATTATATTAAAAAATTAATTTATGAGGTGTTTATTATGAAGAAATTATTATATGTATTATTTGCTTTGCTTTTATGTATTACAAATTTTCTATATAGTAAGCCTGATATTAGATTAACTGATATTAATGTATATAGTGAGTTAAAAAGCAAGTTGAGTGATAATACAAATTTATTAAATAAGAATTACGAAGTTTTTCAAGAGGTTTCTTTTAAGTTAAAGTCAGATATTATTAAAAATTTTTCAGCGTGGGTATTATTTAAATCTGAATATGTTCAATTTCATTGGAAAAAAGAAGATAGGTTCCTTTATATAAATGCTATGGCACTTGAATATCAGCTAAGTCCTATTTCCAGATTAATATTAGGTAGTATATATGTTAATTATTCTCCTTATGTAGCAATGAGTTTTCCTTGGGTTTATGATTTATTTCGTGGGTTAGGCTTTGAATATAAGTCATATAAATTATATATCCATTCATTTATTGCGAATAATGGGGATAATCCTGATGAAAGCACATGGGATTCACCTGTTACATTTGATTTAGATTATAGAATTATTGATAAGGGATATAATCAAAATGGCAAACATTCAGAATATCCAACATTGTGGGCAGGCACAAAAATTAAATACAATTTTAAACGAAATTATTATTTTACACCTGTGATTTCATTTATATATTTAAGGGAAAACTATACCAAAAGAGACTATGCAGAAGGATATGTTGATATTTATGATAATAATATTTTTAGTGCAG
>SUPR01000118.1 GCA_005191425.1 Candidatus Helarchaeota ASGARD archaeon Hel_GB_B | reverse complement strand
AATATAAATCTGTTTCTGCTCCTCCACCTCCAGTAATAATATAGGTTATGCCGTCTTTTATTATCCTCTCATAATGGTGATGATGAGCTGAAAAATAAATATCTACTTTGTACAATTTAATTAAAGGGACTATTTTGTTGATAATACTTGGTGTATTTTCGGTCGAACTATATGGCGGATAATGTGAGAATACAAAAATCCAATCGATATCGCTACTTTTATTTGCTTCAAAAAGTGTATTATTTAACCAGTTTATTTGAGCCTGTGTTATATTATCTGGGTCGGCTATATTAAGACTTATAACCATTATATTACTATAATTAAAATGATAATAGAAATTTGTATCTGGAAAATGCATATATTTATAATATGTCCTGCCCTTATCTTCCATTCCACCTGGACCCTCATGCTCTTCGTGATTTCCCATCGTTACCATATATGGGATACCATGTAATGTGCATTGATATGTTTCGTAATAAAATCTATCCCATTCATTTGCATAACTTGGCCCCATTACAATATCTCCAACATTCATTATAAATGTAGGATTATGTGTTATCATTTTACTTATTATATAAGAATGTTGTGTATTTCCCCAAATATCCGGCCGAGTATCTCCAAAAACAGCAAACCTTACTGGTAAGCTCAGCGAAGCATTTGGTGCTGTTTTAAAATGGAATATTTTATTCATAAAATCATAATTTACTGTGGTTGAATTTATCAGATAATAATATTCGGTGCTTGGTCTCAATCCAGTTAAATTAAATTTGTGTATCATTCTGGCTGAAGTTTCAGTCAAGGGAACTTCCATTAATGATGTGTTTTCCCCATAATAAATAGTCGCTTTGCATTTTACTGGCGTTTCAAATGATATTCCCATTGAAGTCTTTGTATCTCCAATGAATGTTAATAATGGATACTTAAGATTTTTTGTCATTAACCATGGACCTATTGAATTAAGAAATAGAGCTGCGTAAACTATTAAAAGTATCAGACAAAATAAAACTGATTTTTTAATAGCCACAATTATCGGTTCTTTTTTCATTTAAATTACCAAAATAAATTCATTAATTAATTCAGTATTGTAATATTGAAATATAAATTATTCTTTCCTAAAAAAATATTTATCTTTTTAAATTATATAATGCGAATTAATAAAAAATAGGAACAATAATTTAGCCTTACAAGTTATCATAATTCTTTAAAAATTGCATATAAATCACAATAATATAAAGTTTAAAGTCAAAGTATTATTTAATTAAAGTCAGAATGATATTTAATTTGCTCTTAAAACTCCAAAATTCATCTTGACCTCTAACAAAAATTTGATAAGAACATTAAATATAAAAAAGTAGGTTTTGAGGCATTCTGCCAATTTATATTCAGCTATTAAGCATTGAATTGTTATTATAAACTAATTAGAACTTATGTTCTAACTATTTTTGAATAATTAATGATTAATAATAATTTTAAAATAAAATGATTAATGGAAAATTAAATATAAATAGACCAATAAGTTTTGTGTAGCAATTTAAAAAATAAATTAATTTTGCTTTTTTAAGTTTCTTATCCTGTACCTTAATGTTACTTCCGATACATGGGCTACTTGAGAAAGTAATGCTTGGCTTTTTGATTTTTTTGCTTCTTTACATGCGATATATAATGCTGCAGCTGCAAATCCTTTAGGGTCTTTACCTAATACTTTGATATCAGGGTCAGATTTTGCATTTTCTATAATTTCTATTGCTCTTTTTTGTATTTCCAGGCTAATTCCAAGTTCCTCTCCATATCTTGCTATATACTGACTATGGTCTATAGGTTTTAAATTTGGGATCTCTAAATATTTTAATAACATACGATAAGTTCTTCTTATACTTTTAACAGAGATTTCGCAGGTATTTGAAATTTCTTCCAAACTTCTTGGTAGTTTTCTTAACCTTGTAGTCAAATATATACAAGCACATATTAGACATTCAATAGATTTTCCCATTGTCAGTCGTTTTTTAACAGCTTTTGAATAGTAATATAATGTTTCGTCTACTATTGAGTTAGGTAGCCCTAATTTTGCGCAAAAGTTTTTTAATTTTGGTGTTGCTATTGTAAGATTTCTTTCATATGTAGTGGAATATGAATTATTTATCTTAGAAAGCTTGGCAAATTTCATTCTCTTTTTTGCGTCCAAAATTGTACCATTAGAATCCTTAATACCTTTATTTAAAATCATCGTACGAGCACCTACTTTAGTTACTGGCTCATTCTGTTTCCGCGTCTCAACATCGGATGGGGTAAATATTCTTTTTTCATTCATTAAAATCACTGGGCCATGTACTAAGCCGCAGTTCTGACAGATATAATTACCTTCATATTCTATTATATCGGGATTATCACAACAATTTTCAAAAGCTGGAAAAATGGAAACTTCTAACATCTTATCCACTGTCATTATTTTGATTCCTCCCAATTTATTGAATCACTTTTACTTAGATTTTTTTGCTTATCTTTTTTCTCAGGGACTACGTTTTCCATGTTATATCCACAAAATGTACAATAATTGTAGCTAATTTGTACTTCATTCTTACAATTTGGACATACTACATAGTTTTCACTTTCAAATTCCTCTTCGTTTTCATCAGGTATTTCGACTTCTCTTCCGCATTGCATGCAATATTTAGCACCTTGTTTATATAAAGCACCGCATTCACAATGGAGCCTTGCACCACAAACTGGACAATTCTCACCATCTGGAATTATTGCTCCACAATAATGACATTCTACCTGATTTTTAAATGGGTCATCTGAACCATTTGATTCAGTTAAATTTGATTTCTCAGCTTTTAGGTTTAAGCCACAACTAGTACAAAAATTTGCATTGGGTTTTATGACCGCACCGCAGCGAGAACAGTGCCCATTTTTATGTTTAAACTCATCTAAATTTATTCCACAATATGTACAATATTTTGCATATCTTGAGATCAAATTTTTGCAATTTGGGCATGTAATTTTTATACTTTTAATTTTTTTATAATCATCATCAGATAGAGGTTGTTCAGGCTTTTCTTTTATACTCAAATACTTCATTCTTAAGTCAGAATATAATACATTACTGATTATCTTTTTACCTGATTTACCTTTCTTCAAGCAAAGATATTTTAGTACCTTAACTTTGGCATTTGATTTTAATTCTTGAATTACAATAGGACTTCCACATCTATAACATTTAAAAAAGATTCTACTTAAATTTCCTAATAAATAAACTTTTTCACTTATATCTAAGGCTAATTTATCTTTAATGCCACAATCAATACATCTATACCAAATTACAATCTGTTTTCTGGTCTGAATTATTTGATATGCTGTGATATTTTCGCTTTCACATTTACTACATCTTAATAATTCATGTGTAAACATTTTTTTTCACATTTTTTAGAGTTTTATAGCCTTCAAATTCAAAAAAATCTAAGTTTGAGTTTGGTATATATACTAGTATATACACCGTATATATAAAAAGCTTTGGTTTTTTTTAATAAAAATTTTGATTAATTTATACCAAATTAATTTCAATTCAAATTAAATTCGATTATTTTTAACATAATTAAGTTACTTCAACCGAATCATTAGTTAATACAGAGAGAATTAGCATAAAAACTTTAAAAAACCATTAACTACTTTTAGATAAACCTAATTACATTTATTGTAATAATAATATTGAAAAAATTGTTTATTAAATTCTATTATTAAATTTAAAATTATCTATAATGGAAACTCATTTTGAAATATATTCAGATTTTTTATTTTAAACTCAATTTTTTTTCGCTGCTTGTATGTAAAAATTACCACCAACCATTCAATAGTCCCTATTCCATTAAATTTTTTTACTGAAATCCAGATTAGAAAAATAACAAGAAATGCATAACCGATCCATGCTGGCCAGCCCCAAATATAATCGAATTGCCTATAAAAAAGTGGAATCCAAAAATTATGATACAAAAAAATAGAGAATGCAAATTTTCCTGAAAAAGAAAAACAATTTAAAATTGTATTTTTCACCCTTTTGAAATCTGCGCAATAAGTCAACAGAGATAAAATAATAAAATCAATTCCAAGTGAATAAAACATAAATGTGAAATGCCCTTTTAATATAAAATACGGCAAGTTTAAAAATATAAGAAATTGATTTGTATTCATAATATTAATGTGAAATAATGCCAAATTATACCAATATCCTTCATATGGTGTATTTACGGGATAATTTGACCCAAGCAATATTCCGGATACTAGAAATCTGGTCCCAATTATTAGAATGTAAAATATGAACTTTTTCATTTTTTTAATTCTAAGATCACTTTTAGATTTATATTTAACATCATAAAAAATTTCTCCAATAACATATCCAATAAAACTAAGTCCCTCCCATGGTAATAATGGAAATTTATCATATGGATAATATAAAATGAAGTCTAAAATAGACCCACCAGTATTTAATGTCATTAAAAGATAGTGAATTGGATATGAAAAAATGATAAAAAGGAGTCCAATCCCTATTTTAATGATATGGTTTAAATTTATAAAAATTAATAACAGGCTAAGACTGAATGTAATAGTCTGCAAAATAAATCAAGCGTATAGATAATACCATTCATACATTGAAGTAAAGAGTCCGACCATAAAATTATAAAAAATTGAAACAATTAATAAAATGGCTAGGCGTCTAAATATATGACTTCTAATTTGGTGATTAGACCAATTATTATCTTTTTTCGCATTAACACTTATTCCTAAATTCATTCCCGACAGCATTATAAAGTTGACTGCAGTTATTGGCCAAAAGATGAAGACCAATAAGAAATCATTTATCCAGAGAGAATCTTCTCTAAGCCAATACCAAGTAATATGCCCTCCAATAATCCAAAAAATAGCGATTCCTTTGAAAATATCTATTGATTTAATTCTATCTTTACTAATATCCACTTTATTTTTTGAATACATAGAGTTGTCCATAATTATTCAATTTTAATGATTTATAAGTTTTTAAATAAAAAATTTCACATTAATTTTTTGAGTTCTGTTTTTAGTTGAAGATTTTCGTCCCTAATTTTTCTGAAATCATCTTTCATTCTTTCAAACTTCTCCAATTCAGAATTAAGTTGTGAGATTTTGTTTCTTAGAATTCTATTGTCATTTTCTAATGCCATAATTTTATGGTTCTGTTGAATTTGTAGATCTTTAAATTTATCAAGCTCTTTATTTTGGTCAATTAATTCATTAAACCTGCGTTCTAATTTTGATTTTTCAGTGCTTAAGGAATTGTATTTATTTTTTAATTTAGTGAATTCCAAGTCTAAATCGCGGAATTTTGAAATTTCTTCCTCAAGTTTCTTATTTTTTAATTGTAAATTGAGTATATTTTGGTCTAATTGCATATTTTCTTCTTTATATCTATAATATAATTCTTCTTTTGCGATAAGTTCTTTTATTTGGTCAAGGTGCAGCCTGTTTTCCTCTTCAAGTTTGATTTTCTCTTCGACAATTTGAGAATACTTCGTTTTTAATTTGTTGTAGTTTTGTTCTAATTCGATTATTGTAATATTTTTGGTCTTTTGTTGGTTGATTTCATTTTGTAATTTTCGTAATTTTTCTTCTAATGTCATGGCATTTTGTTGCATACTGTCCAATTTATTTTTCAGTTTTAAGTTTTCATCTTTATATGGTGTTAAGTTAAGTAGTTCTTTCTTTAGATTTGAATTATCGCTCTCAAGTTTTTTGATATTTTCTATTAGTTCAATATTTTCCTTTTCTAACCTTTGTAATTTAGCTTTTAATGTCTCTTGCTCTGATAATTGTTTAATAAGTTCCAATTTTGATTTTTCGAGTCTAGCTATTTCTGATTTTAGTATTCTACCAATTTCATCTTGGTCTTTTGCCTTTTCAAGATCTTTATTGAGTTCATCATTTTCTAGTTTTAATCTTGAGATCTCACTGAGGAGATTTTTCTTGTCTAAATCAAATTTTTGGAGGTCTTTATTTAATTTGTCTATTTCTTCCTTTAATTTTATTTTTTCTCGTTCTAATGCTTTATTATTTAACGTCAATGTTTTAACGGACTCTTTTAAATTATCAAGTTCGTTTTCAAGTCCATCAATATGGCTCAATTTTCGCTCTAGTGAGCTAATTTCCATTTCATATTGTGAGATTGTTTTATTTAATTTGGAAATTTCTTCTTCTTTTACTTTAACAGCCTCTTCTACATCAACAGTTGATTCTTCTAAAGATTTTGCTTTTAATATTATTTCAGATTTTTCTTTCTCTAGGTTACGAAGTTTGTCTTCTAATTCTTTATTTTTTTGGATTAGATTTTGGTTTTTTTGTTCTAAGTCTAAGTTTATTTTTTCAAGATTTTCTTTGTCTGCTTTTAATGTTTCTAAATCATTTTCAAGTCCGTCTTTTTCTTTTTCTATGTGTTCGATTTTTTCATTCAATTTGTTTAGAAGTTCTTTATTTTTACCAATTTCTTCTTTTAAATTTTGATTTACATTTTTTGTATCTTCAAGTTCTTTTTTAAGACCTTCAAATTCAGATTCTGAAATTTGGCTGGTCTCTTCGGATTCTTTTTTTTGCTTTAATTCTTGCTCTAATTTCATGACTTTTTGTTGAAGTTCAAATCTTTTATTTGTGAGTGAAACATTCATTTCTTTTAATATTGTCATTTCGTCTCTTTCTTTTTTTGTTTCATCAATTATGTTTTGTAATTCTCTAATTTTTTCCAAATTTTCTTTTTGACTTGTTTCATATTCATTAATTTTATTTTTAGACTCTTTTATTTCATCTAAAAGCTTTTTATTTTCTTCTTCCAATTCTTCGACTCTCGTCTTGTATTCCAAATTCTGGTTTTGAACTTCTTTACTCGTTGCTAATAATTCCTGGATATCTCCCTTAATTAGTTCCATATTTGTTTTATATGATTCGATTTCAGCAGATTGATTAGCTATTATCTGGTCTTTTTGTTGTATTATGGCATTTAAAGCTGCAACTTTTTTCCGAGTATTTTCTTCTAATTTAGCTAATTTTTCACTTATAGAATCCCAGTCCATTTTTAACACTAGTTTTTGTTAGATGATATTTATCATTTTAATAAATTTTATCCATAAAATTTTATTCATAATCTAGAAATTCAAAATATTTATTGATTATTAAATAATATTCAATTTTTTTCACACCATTAATTTTCTATAAATCTGAATAATTATAAAATTAAATTATTATAATTAAATATCGAAATTTTTATTAAAAATAATTATCAATGAAGAAAATTGGAATAGTAATTAAAAAGTTTAATATCTAAATTGAAAATCTTTTAAAATTAATAATGTTACCTGAGTTATTTAAAAAAATTCTATAATGAATAATATAGTAAAACTAATTTTGATTCGTTATAATGTTTATTTTCTTCCTAAATTTAAATATTATAAAAATTTATTATTAAAATATATTTTTAAATAGAGCTCGTATATTTTTCTTAATAAAAACTAAAAGGGATATATTGTTTTTCAATAAAATTTTGGAGATAATGGTTAAAAAAATATTATTCTATTTTCTATTGATCGGTATAGTAAAAAATTATAGAAAAATTTTTAGATATAATAGTTAAATTAAATTAAATTATTTACTTATTAAATATCTATGTGATTTAGTGATTAAATGACAATTAAAATAGAAACATCCTTCACAAAAGTAGCGAAAATAGAGCATCCAATGATAATGGGTGCATTTGCGGGACTTGGGCGAGCGGAGTTTGCAGCTCCATTTTCTGAAGCTGGTGGTCTTGGGATAATAACAGCTCATAATTTTAGAAATGTTAAGAAATTTAAAGCTGAACTTGAGAAAATGCAATCCCTGACATCGAGACCATTTGGTATAAATTTTAGCTTAAATCCCCCAATTGAACATTTTGCCCGGTTAATGAACGAGGACAATTTTTTACCTTATGTGGAAGCTGCAATAGACTTTGGTATTAAAATAATGACAACTAGTGCTTATAAATCTGAAAAAATTGGCACAAGATTACATGAATCAGGGTGTATTTGGATCCATAAATGTGCGACTATTGAGCACGCAATTAGTGCAGATAAACATGGTGCAGATTTTGTTGTAATAGTAGGCTTAGAGGGGACTGGTTTTAAAAATCCACTGCAAAATACGACATTGATAAATATGACAGTAGCAAAAAAGATTTTGAAAAATGCAAAATTAATAGCAGCAGGTGGGATAGCTGATGCAAGAGGATTTTTATCAGCATTAATGATGGGTGCTTCAGCGGTATGTTTCGGGACATTATTAATGGCTACAACTGAATGTCCAATATCAGAAAAATTTAAAATGGAGAAATTAGTTAAAATTAAAGGATATGACGATACAGAATTTTATAAGAGAGTATTTCATTTTTCATTAAAAGACTCACCAGTCCCATCAATGTCTGTTGCATTAATTGATGATATTATACCCATAAAAGAACGAATTGAAAGAATTATGGAAGATTCAGAAAAAATTTTAAATGAGTGGGGTATTAAAAAAGAGATAATAAAGTTAGCCTATTAATAATAACATAATATTAAAGAATTTTATTAAAATAATTTTCAAATTTTTAGGATTTAATTTAAAAATAAGGGAATATGAATATAAAAAAGATTTAAGGGATTTAATTTTTTTAATTTATATTGAAAAAGACTATAAAATAAGAAGGGTTCTGGTTAAAAAGTTGTTTTATTAAATGTTAAATTTAGTCGATGAGTACTGATTATTGTAATTTTTCCTTGAAATTTATATTAATTTTAGGAACAATTTAACTAATTTTCGTATCTTATTTTAAGGAAAAAATTAAGTAAATTAGAGAATAAACTTAATTATTCTATCTTATAATTACTTCTTTTTTTGCTTTGCTAAGAATAATTTCCTTGTAATTGCTTAATTCAGTTTTAATTTTAGCTTCTAATTGGTCAAAGATTTGTGTTATTAACTTTGGGTCTGATATATCGTATGTCCCTGAGACATCTTTGTTAAGCTTAGCACAAAATGTACCATTTCTGTCAGTGCATTTTTCGCAACAGAAGTCATTTAGCAAATATCCTTTAATAGAGCATTTTTCCATTTCCTCACATTCACAATAATTACACATTTCAATCACATTAATAAAGAATTTTTATTATTTTCGGACACAAAATCCGAATTTCTATATATTCAATTACTATATTTTCATATATATTATAAAATTAGAAATACCTTATTCTTAAATTATGAAATAAAAATCCTTATCAAATCAAATTTTTTTTAAAAAAAGACGCATTTTATATTACAATTTAACAATTTTAAAGTATCAAATGTAAAGATTAAAGGGTAATCATTAGTATGACAATTGATATGATTATAATAGATAAATAGAAAAAAATTATGATTTTATAAAAGACTGAAATTTATTTAAAAAACATCTTATAAAGAAAAATAAAGATTATAAAGT
>SUPR01000117.1 GCA_005191425.1 Candidatus Helarchaeota ASGARD archaeon Hel_GB_B | reverse complement strand
TTCATTATCGTTTAAAGATGGCTTAAAAAATATGGGTACTTTTTTCATTTTAGAATAATATATTAATGTTTTTAAAATAGATGGCATTTTTTTAAACCCTTTATTATTAAAATCATTCACACATACAAAACTTCTAAATATATCTGAAATAAATTTTTCACTAAAATATTTTTTATGTATATCAAACTCTCTTTTAGTTAAATAATTCATAAAATTAAATGCCACGCCATCTATATTTAAATCATGTGCAACATCAATGATTTCTTTTAACCTGGTATAATTCTCTTCAAGTATTAAGGTATTCATTATAATTCTTGGTCTATGGTGCTTTATTCTTTTTGAGATATGCCAAATATTATTGCATATTATATCAAAAGTGCCCACGCCTCTTAATTGGTCATGAATATCCCGAGGGCCGTCTAGTGAGAAAAATAAATAGTCTAGTCCATACTTTATTAAATCATCTGAAATTGAGGGTAAAAGAGTAACAGCGTTTGTAAATAAACCACATCTAAATTTATTGGTTTTTATTAATTTTACAATTTCTATTAAATCCTTACGTAATGTTGCCTCCCCACCTGTAAGAAGAAATGATGTATGCCTTCCTTTCAATGAAGTCACAAATCGTTCTATTTCTTTGAATGTTAGGCATGGTTCATCCTGAATAGCATTAGTAGGACCTAGAAAATGTAGAAAACAATACTTACATCTTAAATTACATTCATAAGTCAAATCTAAAGTAATGTTTAATGGAAAACTAGCTTTCCCTTTTCCAAAAAAATAATAAAAGCTGAAAAAAGGTATATGCATAAGGTAATAAAGCAACGGAGCAGCATTAACAAGATACAAATTGATATATTGACGTTTAAGTTTTCTATATAAATCATTAATCGAAATCATAATTTATATCCTTAGGTAATGATTTAAAAGTTTTATTTAACTTAATTCTTACGAAACAATAATTTAACGATATCTTTAATCGAGTGTAACACTATTTTTAGACTACCGCCGGTTTGATTGCCATTTAATCTAGGGTAGTGACTTACCGGGATTTCTTTTATCCGGAGTTTTTTCTTTTGAGCATTTAATAAAATTTCAGTATAAAAAATACCGGCATTACAGTGATAATATTTACATAATACATCCTTTCTAAATAGCTTAAATCCACAATTAATATCCTTATATTTCAATCCAAATAAGATCATTGCAATAAATGCATAAAACTTACCCAACATAATCCTATATAAAGAATCTTTTCTTCTTAAGCGATATCCCATTACAATATCATTATCTTCAATATACTCAAGCATTTCTTCAATCGAATCAATTTTAAACTGCCCGTCCGCATCCATAAAGCAGTTAAGGTTGTACTTAGAATTTCGATATCCTGACATAATTGCTTTTCCAAATCCCATATTTTTAGGATGCCTTACTACTTTCAGAAAAGGATTTTTAATGCCTAATTTATTTATTGTTTCAGCACTATTATCAGTGCTGCCATCATCAACAATGACTACCTCAAAAGCTTTTATTTTTCTATTTTGACTTAAATATTCAACGGATTCATTAAATATTTTTTCAATATTTTTTCCTTCATTATGCATAGGCAAAATCAAAGAAATTGAATATTCATTATTCATATATTACAACGTTTTAATACGCCCCCATAACAGTCTTGGTCCACATAAAATGATATATGGATTTAATTTTGATACATAAGAAAATCTCAAATAAAATTTAATAAATGCCTTACGGATAAATCTATCCGCAGCCGAATTTTTCGAAATATTATCTTGCGAAATAACAGAACCTTTATAAGGATAAACCTTATGAAATGAGACAAAATCAGGGTTTAACTTCTTTACTAAATTTAATGTATCCTCTCTATCCTGATTTGTTTCATCAGATAAACCAAATAGAAAAAAAGACAATATTTTAATTCCTACAACATTACACATTCTAAATGCGTTAAATATAGTCTTAATATTCATATTTTTATTAAATTCTTTTAATGAATTCTGGCTTCCACTTTCTATACCCATATGTAATATTTCGCATCCAGCATTTTTCAGTTTTCTTAAAATTTCCATATCTAAAAAATCAGGCCTCGTTTGGCAAGACCACTTAAATCTATATTTTTTCTTAATAAGATAATCACATAATTCTTCTACAATGATCCTATTTGATAAAAAATCCAAATCCATAAAAAATCCTGTCTTTATCTTATATTTTTCTATGGCTATAGTTACTTCTTCTATTATTTGCTTAGATGACTTTGACCGAACTCCTCCTCCATACATAATTTTATTACAAAATGTACATTTATAATGGCAACCTCTGCTTATTTCAAACAGCGAAAATCTGCCACCAAGTATTTCATAAAAATACTTTTTAAAATCTAACAAATGGTATGCCGGTATAGGTATTTTTTTAAAATCTAACGGCTCTCTTTTTGGATTTGACACTATTTGCCCGTCATCTTTAAAAAATACACCCTGTATTTTCGATAAATTATTGTTACGGCAAATATCTAAAATCGTGCACTCAGGTTCACCTATTATTACTGCTTTTGCCCCAGTTAATCCTAATATTCGCTCTGGTTCAACCGTTCCATGGTAACCTGATATAAAGACTTCATCATTTTTCTCTTTGCAATATTTAACTGTTTCTAAAAAAGTTTTTATATCAATGTTAGGGCACTGCCATCTATCCAGGGAAGATGAAGTAATAAATATCTTGTCGTAACCACAAATATAACGAGCTATTTTCTCAGGTTGTATTCGTTCAGCATGAGCATCCAAAATCTTAACATCAAAACCTTCTTTTTCTAATATAGCAGCACAATTAGCCAAGCATAATGGAGGCCATATTCGATTGTAAGTATATTCTCCTCTGCTGTATGGATAGGACCAATATGGTTTGATCAGCAATATTTTCATTTATAACAATAGTAATATTTTAACAATTCACTAATAAACACTATGTCCTTCTCTTTTAAATAATGATAAACGGGCAAACATAATATTTTTTCTGATGTCTGTTCAGATATTGGACAATGGCTGCTAAATTTTTTGAATATTATGTAGTTATTGCAATCATACGTATATATTTTTTTTGTATCAATCCCCTTTTTTAGAAGCTTCTTTATTATTTTTTCTCTATCCCGAACCCAAATTGGATATTGCCAGTATACATGCTCAGCTCCTTCAACACTCTTAGGAATCCTAATCCCTTTAATATCTACTAATAATTTATTATAAGTTTGCGCATTAGCTATTCGTTTATTCTGTAGTCTATTCATGGCCTCAAAATGATTTATACCTATTCTGGCCTGGAAATTAGCATATCGTTTTTTAACCATTTTACTTAATTCATCCTTTTCTTCGAATATATTATTTAATATATTACTATTCACAAAATTAGCAAACATGATAAATGGATAGACAAATAAACAAAATATAATCCTAGCAGTTGCAAGTTTTAAAATAATATTTTTTATAATTATTTTTGTAATTTCAAACATATCCGGCAATACAAATTCATCATCATATAATTCCTTGATCTTCATATATAATTTTTCATCATTTGTTAAAACCATCCCTCCACCTAATGTTGAAATATCTTTTGAATGTCCGAAACTGAAACAAACTGCATCACCAAAAGTTCCTAGAAGTTTTCCTTTATATTTACCTCCTATCGAATTTGCACAGTCCTCTATAACAGGCAAACTATATTTTCTGGCTATATTCATAATACCATCCATATCACAAGGATTTCCAAATAAATGAACAGCAACGATTGCTCTTGTTCTTTCATTTATATTCTTTTCAATTTTATTAACATCTATATTCAACGTCCATTCATCTATATCAACAAATTTTGGCTTAATACCATTTAGTTTCAACACCTTAGGGAAAGCAGACATATTATAAGCTGGGATTATTACTTCATCATTTTTATATATATTTAATGCTTTTAATATTAAATAAAAAGCTAACCTGCAAGACCCTGTTGCCAAAGCATATCTTTGCGAGTGAAATTTTGAAATTAATTCCTCAAATTCTTTTATATATGAGCCCCTCCTAAGTTTACCTTTTAAAAATAAACTTAAAATATCTAATATGTCACGTATTGTACAATTGGATTTTTGTCTTGGAATTAATTTAAATTTCATACATCAAAACACTTTCCTAGGACTCAACATTCTAAAAAACATTATTAAAATCATTTTAAAAATATGAGGATTAAACATATAGAACCCTAAATAATTCCGAAAATGTTTAATCAAGAAAGAAAACCTAAGATAATATTGACAATAAAGTTTACGCAACATTTTTTTCAACTCTTTTGGATCAATCGAACTAAAATTCATACTCATAACATAATGATACATTCCTTCTTTGTCCTCTAACCTTATTTTATTTTTATTTTTTTGGTAATATTCAGAACCAGGATATGGGGTAAAATAATGTACCATTACAATATCAGTCTTTAGTTGACGTATCATTCTTATAGATTTGTTTAAATCTTCTTTCGTTTCCGACGGACTCCCGATAATAAAAAGCGCATTTGTAGGTAAATTAATTGCATTAGCCTGTTCAAATATTTCCTTTATATTTCTGAACCAATCTTCTGGATATTCTGTTTTTTTGAGAATTTTTATTATTCTTTCAGAAGCAGACTCTACACCAATTCTCAAAAGTAAACAACCCGCCTTTTTCATTAATTTCATCAAATTTATATCCAGATTGTCTGCCCTAGTATGTGCTATCCATTTTATATCAAGATCCTGTTTTATAATCTCTTTGCAAATACTCTCAACATGAGATCTTACTGTAGTAAAATTATCATCACAAAAAGTAATTATGTTTACACCATCGCTTATTAAATCTTTTATTTCGGCTATAACACTATTTACACTTCGTAAACGTACTTTTTTCCCGTAACTATCACGCATTACAGGTGAACAAAAAATGCACTCATATGGACAGCCTCTGCTTGTAAGAATATGTCCCCATTTTACTTTTTCGCTAAGACGAACGGGATAATATGAAATATATCCATTATCCTGCGTAAAATATTTATGATTTATAATAGGTAGTGATTCTAAATCTTCTACAATGTTTACATCACTATTACCACCATCAATACTTAAAACCCCTTTCATCCCGCTTAATCCTCTTCCAGAATTAAGTCGTTCAACCAGGTTTAAAAGAACTGCATCATTTTCTCCAACAATACAAAGATCGATAGGCGAATCTTTATATAAAAATGTTTCTGGTTCGGATGAAGCATGTTGTCCGACGGTAACCACTATAACTTCTCTGTTTCTTTTGACCTCTCGCATAAATTCAGTACATAAATTACAACAATCAGTCGTGCATGAAACAACAATCATGTTAGGTTCATATTCATTTATATTTTCAACAAGCTCTTCAATTGACAAATTATGAATCCAGCAATCTATCAATTTTGTATTAAAACCTTCTTTTTCTAACACACACATAGAATAGGCTAACTCGAAAGGTGGTCTGATATTACGCAAATGGGGATTTTTATGAAAAATATTTGAAGATAATCTTATAAATAATACTTTTTTGATCTGATAAGAATATACAGCACTAAGCATAATGTACTTTCATAACATTTTATTTGATTCATATTGAATAAAAAAAATTATTAATATAAATATAAACTATAATTGCTCTTTTACATTTTTATTTTATACACCGCACATAACAAAATAAACCAAAAATAATACTAATGCCGGATAAAATAGCTCCTATAATAAAACTGTTTGGCATATAAAACAATTCTACCAAGTATTCTCCCTTGCTCAAATTTGTAGAAATTAATCCCGAGAAAGGACTAATATTTAATTTTTTACTTCCTATTTTTCCTTTCCAACCTCGATAGTAATTCTGATTGATAACCAATCTGTCATTTTCCTTTACATTCACCTTTATCTTTAATATATTAGGACTAAAGTCAAACGATTCGATCCTGTTATTGCTGTTTAAAAAATAAACCTCACCCTTGTAATCTACATCAGATACTGTTTTAACATCCCCCCTTTCTACACTTATAACCTCATAATTATTAATTACTCCACTGTTGTTTAATAATGCAGGATACATTGAACTTCTAATTATCCCAGGAAACAGGCAAAAATCCCTATGCCTTTGCCTAAATTCAAAAGCTCTCTCGACTTCCGGAGGTTTGATAGTAAATGTATTTTTTAATAACGGATAATTAACTAAAAATAAATCACAAAATATATAACAGATTACGCAAATTATAAAAAACTTATAATATTTTTTATTACTTGCATATTCCAGCTTTGTTAAACCTAATCCTGAAAATATAGCTGAACAAAACACAAAACCGACTATATATCGCGAAGGCACATGCAACATGTTATAGAAAGGTAACCTATGGAAAATACTCCATAAGTTAAAAAATGCCCCGCTTCCTAGACTAATCCATAAAGTTACTAAACCTGTCACAAATAATGGCCAATGTTTTTTAAAATAAAACAAAGAGCCTATAATTGCCAAAATTAATGGTACAAATCCTATATACGCCCCATATTCATGCCAACCATATTCACATTCAATGGCATTACTTTTAACTCCTTGCTCAGGTATATTCCATTTTGTACTTTGATAAAACATATCTTGTTCCCTTGATAAAAGTATGCTTGACAATGAAAACATTACTGTTGATTCATCATATTTTACAAAACGAGGGTTTTCTTTCACGAATTCTAACATTGGTATTAACTTAATAGAACATATTAAAAATGTACCAACTAAAATTATAATAACTTTTTTTACCATCGTTATATTGTTTTGTTTTATTGCTACTGATAATACGTAAATCGGTAATAATATAAGCAGTATACTCACAATATCAATACTACCTGAAAATATCGTAATTGAGATTAATATTATGCAATAAAAGATATATTTAAAATTGTCAGAACTTTTCAAAAAAAACAGAAATATCCAAGGGATAAAAGCCATTGTAATCCATTCAACATGTCCCTCAGCAACGTGTAATATAAAAATTGAACTTAACATATAAACTATAGGAGGCAGATAAGATGAATATTTACCAATTTTTAAATATTTTGCAAGCTGGTACATGCCAAGCATGCCGATAAACAAATGAACAAATATCTCAAGTTTTAGTCCAACTATTGGCCCGAAAATAAGAACAAAAATAAAAAAAGGTGATAAAAATGGGGAATGCGTATGCGCTAATAATACATTACCACCGTTAGTATAAGGATTCCAAAGCGGAAATTGATGATATTGTAAAATAATCTCTCTTGGAACAGCATGCCAGAATGTAAACTGATCCCAATCCATCTCACCCCAATAAGTAATGTCCCTAAACATTGGAGCGATATAAATTATACTCGCCAACAAAATTATAACAATTGGATATATACTAAATTTTTTCATAAAATTAATCTTTTTATATTTTATATTACTCTATACAAATATACTAATCTATTTAAATTTATGAACTATTTGATGTAATAATAAATATTTAGTCCTTCATATTTCTTTTCACTTTTTCTTTCTAAAAATGATTCTATACAATTTGTTATCTCTTTCGCATTCTGTGTCCAACGGGTAACTAGTATTAACCATAAATTACCGTCAATTTTATTTCCCTTTTTACTTATTATTTCCTTAATTTGTTTTGCGTTATATGCTCCCCATAATTCATGATTTCTATAATTCCATACATATCCTCCTCTAAGCATATCTATTCCTAGTTTACGCCTAACATCTATCTTTATATTCTTTTTATTCTGATATTTCGCTCCATCTTTCCCGTAGTAGTTAAACATCAAAACTTTATCCGGTATTGTTATAAGTATTAAATCATTTTCTCTCATATTCTGGTCAATATATGGAATAGCTTTTTTCCAATCTATTTTCATATTTTTTGTATAATAAAAATAAATTGACGGAAATATCAACAAAGAGATCAAAATAATTGCTGCTATTTGATATAAACTGATATTAATTCTTTCTATCCCCTTTGCGATAAGAATGTAATATGCTGGTGAGGCAAAAATAAAATATCTTATAACAAACAAAGGAAAACAAAGGTAAGAAAACAAATAAACTACTGTAATGGGTATAAAAAGCCACAATAAACTTAAAACGACATATTTAATTTCGTTTTTTTTCGAAAAAACAATGCCAATAATAAAAAAAATGCCATATATGTATAAAAGAAGCCATGAAAACCCAATGTCCTTAGTGTTAACAAAAAAATCCCAGCCGCCGAAACAATGTCCTTTATAGCTAAAACTCTCAAATAGTTTAACGATCGAAAACAAACTTGGTAATGGAATCCAATCAATGCATTGAGACACATAAGCTTTTTCATTAAATAAGAAAATAACAAATGGTATAAACCAAATTAAATAAACGAGCAAAATAAATATCTGTGTAATAATCCATTTATTTTTCTTTTTGATATTAAGTGAAAAATAAAATATGTTTTGAATAACAATAACAAAGAGTCCAAATAACATAGAATATAAAAGGAAAATATTTGTAATCACATACAAAATAAATAATCTAACAGATGGGCATTTCTCTTTTATAATTCTCACGAAATATACCATTGACAACAATGTTAAAAATACAAACAGATTATAATTCCTTGTTTCCTGGGAATAGAATATATGGAAAGGTGAAATAGCCAAAATAAAACTGCTTATAATAGCAACCTTTTTGTTGAAAAGTTGAGATCCAATGACATATAGGGATATTATAGACAATATACCAAATATGGCTGAAGGTAAGCGCAATGCAAATTCAGATACTCCAAAAAACATTATCCAATATTTTAAAAATAAAAAATATAATGGTGAGATATGAAACCCTGAAAAAAGAGTAGGAAAGTCTTCTAAGGCCTGGTCAATACTAGCGACTTCATCATACCATAGACTTTCAGCACCTAAATCATATAAACGTAAAAACGCACCCAATATCAATATTATAATTAACAGTAACTTATGACGATTATTTTGGATAAATATTTTAATATTAAACATTATATTTTTATGCTTTTCTAAAAAAATAACTTAAATAGAACGATTTACATGCTCAAAATTAGTAATTTTTTTATATAAAACATCATATTTTCATGACATAAATAATTTTAATGAAATTTATGAACAGTAGTGTTATCATTTTTAAAACGATAAATCTTTATTATTTATCTTTATCACTACAATAATTTACATAACTAATTGTCATTAAAAGTCATAAGCCCAATAATAACCATTATTTTGTTAGGTTAGGTTTAAATATTAAATGTTATAATAGTTCAATAAATATTATTAATCAAGTTATTTATCCACTTGGGTTTGCATAGGAAACATTGCAATATTTTTTATATAAGAGTATGTTATATTATTTTAAATATTATCCACTTAAAATATAATTTTTTTTACATTCTATAAAAGGCTATAATGAAAATAGGTATTGATTTTCACGCTGCAGAAACTGAAGGTTCCGGAAATTGTACTTATATTCGAAATCTTACGGAAGCATTGTTGAAAATTTATTCTTCA
>SUPR01000116.1 GCA_005191425.1 Candidatus Helarchaeota ASGARD archaeon Hel_GB_B | reverse complement strand
TAATTAATAACAATGAATTTGTAATTAGAAAATAATGGACGAGATTTGTAATTTTTATAATGTTATTTTAGATTTGTGTGTAATTTCCAATAATTCTTTTTCAATTAATGCATTATGGGTTAAACTTAACCAGAAAATGAAAATTACTCAAAAAAGATTTTTAGATTTATTAAAAAATTCTGTGAAGGATGGTTATCTAAAATATAATCAAGGTAAAATTCATGTCCCGTCAAAAATTGAACTGGCAATAAAAGCGTACGAGATGGGGGCACGTGATGATCTTTTCAAATATTTAAAATGGCAGGACTTTGAATTGATGTGTAGAAAAATTTTAGAAATTAATGATTTTGAGTGTAAATCAAATTTCAGATTTAAAACCGAACGTAAGAGAGGAAGATATGAAATTGATATTATATCATACAAAATGCCCTATTTATTGTCTATAGATTGTAAAAAGTGGTGGATGCGAAATAAAATTTCTCCACTGAAAAAAGCAGCTTTAGACCAAATACATAGAACAAAAATATTTTCCGAGAGAATAATTAAAAAAGAAATTATACCTTTTAAAGGATTATCAAATAAAATCTACATATTTCCTTTATTAATAACATCATTAAAGGAAGATTTAAAATCATTTAATATCCCAATTATTCCTTTTTTTAATCTCAATTCATTTCTAGTCAATATAGATAAAATTCAATTTCAGGATTTTTATTGTTTTGAATTATATTTATAGAATTGTTAAAGAAAAACCGATTAAAGTAAATTATAAAATCAATGGTCAAATCAATAGTTATGATTAGATTTTACCACATTTCATAAATTAAAGGATAAAAAATTTTCATATAAGATTATAAATACCTCTTAATTAAATTTAACTGAAATAGATTTACTTATAAAATTTTATAAATAAATTTAAGAAGTAATAACGATTTATTGAATTAGAGAATTATGGATTAAAAAGAAGTTAATAAATACTATATTAAAAGGGTCAGTATTTTGGTAATTATTTGTTCACAATGCGGTACTCAATGCGAGGACGATATGAGATTTTGTTCAGTATGTGGTGCTCCATTAAGACCAATTAGACATTCAAGAAGAGAAGATACAAATAATCCACCGAATTTACACCAGCAGAGACAAAATAATCGAAATATATCCATAGATAATGAAATTAGAGCTCCTAGTTTATATGAAACTTTAACTCAAGCTAAAGACAAATCGAGTGTAAATTCTATTTCTAATTCAGTAAATACAGAAGTGAACCAGGGTATAAATCCAGTAGTCTCAGAGTCCAAGAAAGTAGAAGTAGTTTCACGGCCTATACCATCATCTAGGACTAAAGTCATACAAAAATTAAGAAGAGAACATAAAGTTAGTGATATATCTTCAGAAAAATCTAAAGAATTAAAAGAACTCTTGAGAAGTCTCAATAAATTAGACAAATTATTAGAAGCATCTGCAATTATGAAAAGAGATGGGACAATCTTAGCGTCAGCTATCTCGGATAAATACGGTGATAATATGATGTCTATGATTGCAATGAATATTTTTGACATTGCTACTGACTCTATCAAAGCATTGTCGGGGGGAAATCTCAAAGTTCTTCATATTATTGCAGATAATGCGCTTGTAATATTGTCATATATTAATTCTCAAACATTATTGGTGTTAATAACATCACCAAAATCACAAATAGGATTAATTTCTATGTATTCTCAGTTAGTGAGTCAAAAAATTGATAAAGTACTGAATAGTTAAGAAATATTACAATTACATTTTTCAGTTATTATAATTTTATAAAATAAATTACCATTTGGGTAATAATTTAGTTATTTTCGATAAATAATAAAATAGATAAAGATACAAAAATCGAAAACAATTAATAATAAGAATATTTAAACAATTATTAGAATATTTTTAATAATATTAAATACATCTTTTTATATATTATAATTATTTATAGAATTAGACTAATTTATAGTATTTATTTAAAGCCCAAGATGAAAAATTATGGTCGTTGGTATTGTTAGATCCAAATATAATAATGCAAAGGAAAACATAACAAAATTATTAGAATTGATTGGATATAAACTTAGAAAAAAGAAAGTTTTTATCAAACCAAATATTGTTGATGCACTACCACCAAGTTCAGCAGTAATTGTAAACTATAAATTAATTAAAGCCTTAATTGAATATTTTCAGGATATTGGTGCTGAAGAAATTGTAATAGGTGAAGGTACAGGTTTTTTTACCAAGCCGGAGCATTTTGAACAACTATTAAAAACAACAAAATATGACAAAATTGAAAAGGAATTTGGAATTAAAATTTTAAATTTAGAACACGAAGAGAGAATAAAAGTTGACTGGAAATTTGGTAAAATTCTGCTTCCAAAGATTGTATTCGATAAAGAATTTGAATATATCAATGTCCCAAAAATGAAAACACATACTATGACTACAGTGACTTTATCTTGTAAAAATCAAAAAGGACTACTCAATTTAGGCACAAAAAGGAAGTTCCATAAAGAGAATTTACATGGTATGATAATGGAATTAAGTAAAATTGTCAAACCAGACTTAGTTTTAATGGACGCAATAACAGCACTTGAAGGATCAGGACCAACTCAAAATCCACAAACAAAAGTAAAAAATATGAACATCTTGCTGGCTGCAATAGGCGAAAACAACATTGTTGAATTAGATAATGTAGCTGCTCAGATTATGGGGTTTAATGTGGATGAGATAAAGCATATCCCAAAAGTTAAGTTCACTAACCTGGGTATTAGTTTAGATGAAGTCAGGTCAGACTTTATTAAACCTGCTAAAAAAATTGTGTATGGAAATATTATCTCCTATCAAAATGAAAAAATATGTACTTTGTGCCAAATCGCACTATCACAGACTCTTAGAAAAATAAATTTTAATGAAGATTTAAGATCGAAATTTAATGAATTAAGTTCAAAATATGAATGGATTGATATTATTCAAGGTAGCGGGTGGGAGAAATTGCCAGAAAATTGTAAAAAACCAATACTTTTAGGAAATTGTACTAAAAATTTTGCAAAACAAATAAATGAGGAATATTGTAAAGGATGTCCTCCACATTATAATGATATCATTGATTTTATATTTAAAAAATTACAACTTTAAATAAAAATAGAACTATAAATTAAAATTAACGATTGATCCCTGAAATATTTATTCAATATTTAAAATTACTAAACTTTTTTCAAAGATTTATACTAATCTTTCATAAAATTTTTTAAATTCATAGATAAATTAATTTAACCATTTTAATAGAAATAAAGATTAGTAAATACCAATTTCTTTGAAGAATACAAAAATTTTAATAATCTTAATTGAAATAAAGTACTCATAGAATAAAAATGAAAGGACGATAAGGGAAGAATAATGTCTGAAGAAAAAATTGTCACTGAACTTATGAAAATCAAGGGGATATCAAAGAAAGACGCCCAACGTTTAATTGCAGCTGGTATAAAAAGTATTAAGCAATTAGGACAATCAATTCCTGATGAATTATCAAAATCAACTTCAATAGAAAAAAAGAAACTAACTACATGGATAATTTTAGCCAGAGCAAAAGAAAGAAAAAAGTTCTTGGAAGTAGATTCATCAATAGCAGAATTAAGCCAATTATTAGAGATCAAATTGGAAGACGCAAGAAGATTGGTTTCAGCGGGAGTTATGAGTATTAATGACTTATCAGAGGAGTCCCCTGAATTATTATCTGAAGATACAGGAATAGAAATTATTTTAATTAGAGAATGGATTAAACGGGCAAAAGCTTTGAAAAAATTGCCACCTGAAGAGAGAAAAGTTAAAAAAACAATACCTGTTGCGACCGTATCTGGATTTGGGAAATTTTCTGGCGCATTAGTCGGGAGTAAAGCTACTTTTAAATCAGTATATTCAGCTGGAAATATCGGTAGTGGGTTCTTTTTACTATTAATTGGCATCTGTATATTAGGGTTATATTTAACCTTAACAAATTCAAAAATGTTAATTGATTTTTACAATATCATCCCGGTCATTGGAAGTTTGGTCATTTCAGTTTATGGTTCAATCCAGTTTTATTGGGGATGGTTTTTAGTTATAATCGGAGTTATGATAATCAGTTGGATCATAATTAGTGGAATAGTAAAAGGTGTTAAAGGAGGAAACTTTTCGAATACCGCTGCAGTAATGGGCGTTGGAGCTGCTCCTGGATTGTTTTTCATAATAGCAATTGGTATAAAATTCATAGATAGTTCATATCTATTCGGAATAAAAGCATATCTGGTACCTTTAATAGCAGGAATTATTGCATTATGGGTCTTTATTGTATTAATTAAAGGAGCATTAGCAGTACCTAAACAATAATTTTCTTTTTTCTATAAATTTTTACTTCTTTTTATTTGTAGTATCAATCTATGAGTTTGAAGTGCATTTTCGGCCCAATTAAAATTTTTTTCAAGAAATTGATTGATTTTTTCTTGTGAATTTAATTTTCTTGTTTTTGAAAGATTAGAAATAGTTTTGTTAATTAATTCTTCTTTATTTTTTATCGAAAATAAAAGGTCATTATTAAATTTATTAAATATTTCAGAAAGTCCACCAATATTTGAAGCTAAAACAGGTAAATTAGATGCAATACATTCTAGTGCTACCAGCCCAAAAGGTTCATAATAAGATGGAATGATACAAAGATCTGCATTAGAATAAATTAATGGCATTTTATTATTAGGGACTGCGCCTATGAATTTAATAAAATCTAAATATTTAGAATTTTTAAGCATCCTTTTCAAATATTTATAAAGAGGGCCATTTCCAATGAATTCAAACCGAATATTTTTCCCATATTTCAATATAATTGAAGGGACAATTTTTAAAATGTTTTGTGGACCTTTAATTGAAGATAATCTTCCAACATAAATTACTTTTTTAAATTTTCTGTGTATATTATTTTGATTTTTAATGTTAAACCTATTATAATCAATTCCATTGAAGATTTTTATGATTTTACTAGGAGATATGTTATAATTTAATGATAATTCCTTTTTAATTGACCCTGAAATTGCTATAATTCTATCGGAAAATTTACAAGCTTCTTTTTCTAATTTAGAAAGAAAGTAAAATCCGATTTTTCCTAATTTATCTTGCCAAGTAATTTTGGGACGTATTTTATTTTGAACTATCATTGAACCATTTGCTTTATAAATTTTAATAGGGATTTTTGAATATTTTATGAATAAACTTGTCTCAAATCCATGACCTATGAGTATGTCTGCTTTTATTTTGCCCGCTATACGTTTACCTAAAAGCCAAAATATTAACGGATTTAATGGATTATAATACGGATTGTTAAATGGTAATCTAATTCTGTAAATTTCGAGCCCATTCCAATTTTCATGTGATAATCTATTAAATTTACTCAGTGTTAAAATTACTACCTTATAACCTAAATTTAAAAGCTGTTTACAAATTTCATATGCATGTATACCACTTCCGTAAGCATTAGGATAAAATTGAAGTGTGACATAAAGAATTTTCATTTTTTTCTCGCGTAATTCCTATAGACTTGAAGTATTTTTTTAATCTGTGTATTTAAAATAAATTTATTTTTCAAAATTTTATATCCATTTTCTCCAATTGTATTAGATTTTGACTCATTATTTAAGATATTTCTTAATATATTAATTAATTGTTCAATGTTATTTGGATCAAAAAGATATCCAGTACTATTATCATTGATCAAAGATTTATTTGCAGGAATTGAACTTGCTATTACTGGTTTTTTAAATGCAAATGCTTCTAGTAATACAGTTGGCATAATTTCATAAAATGAGGGTAAAATCAAACCCTTACAATTTTTCAAATAAGTGTATTTATCTTTGTTTGTAATTTTTCCCAAAATTTTACAATTTTTTAATTTTAATTCTTCTTTAAATTTTATTAATTTATTAAATAATGGCCCTAAGCCAATAATATACAAATTTAAGTCAGGTTTTTCTTTAATAATATATGAAAATGCTCTTAATAAGGTAAAAAGATTTTTTTCAATTTCTAGTCTTCCAATATATATAAAAAATTTCTTATCGCCTAATTTTTTCTCTAATTTTTTATTATATTTGTTTAAAAGCGTTAAATCTATAAAATTGGGTATATGATGTATTTTTTTCTTGATATTTTTCTCCCATAATAAATTCTTAATAATTGCACAAGAAAATTTTGTAAGACAGACGATTGAGTTAGAAAATTTTAATGCCATTAACTCAAAAATTAACATTAATGGATAAAAAATCGATGGCGCATTATACCCAGGCGGAGCAATTAGAATATCCCAGTTATGTTCTGTAAATATAATTGGCATATTAGGAAAAAATAGTCTAATAATACTGGTGCTTACTCGACTATTTGTATGAATAACTTGAATTTTATATTTTCTAATTATTTCTTTAAGAATTTTAATTATATTTAGACTAAATGATAAAGTCGATAAAGATTTATTTCTTATTTTTTTAATCCGATATATTTCAATACCTTGAATTTTTTCGTACTGTTTGAGATTGGAATAGGATAACCCTGAAATTACAATTATCTTATGCCCTTTTGCAACCAGACATTTTGAAATTGAAAAAATATAATTCTGTATTCCACCTCCATAAATTGGTGGAATTAAATCATATATAGACCCGGAACTTACAATACAGATATTCATAGACTATTTTCTACCCATCAGTTTAAGATAAATTTTATTTATTTTTCTAGCTTGATTTCTAATATTAAATTTTAATTCGACCTTTTTTTTGGCATTTTGTTTAATTTTAATCAACTTTTTATTATCAGTTAATATCTTGATAATTTTTTCCTTAAATAGCTCCCAATCATATGGTGGGATTAAGAAACCATCTTTTTCATTATCAATAATTTCAGGCATTCCACCAATATTAAAAGTAATTACTGGACAACCTTTTGACATTGCTTCAATTATTACCGTACTCAATGGCTCTGGAAATGTTATTGGCATAACTAATAGATCTGCATTCAGATACATATTGGCTAATTTATCTCCTGTTAATATTCCCGTAAATACAACATTTTTATTTAACCCATTTTTTTCTACTTCACTTTTTAATAGTAGTGCTTTAGGGCCAGACCCAGTTATAATTAATTTTAAATTGCTTATTTTTTCGATTAGTTCCGGAAGTATCCGAATTATTTTGATTATGTTCCTATGGTCAATTAACCTCCCAACGAATAATAGAACTCGGTCTTTTTTTTCATTAGAATTATCTATTTGATATAAATTTTTGGTGCTACTACTCGCCCCATTCTCGTCTAAAGATATTCCATTGTAAATAGTTAATATTTTTTTCTTTAATGAGAATTTAGTTTTTATATACGCAAATTTTACTGCGTCACTTACAGCAACAATTAGGTCGGTAAACTTCCAGATAGATTTGTATATAAATCGCTCTCTTAAGATTTTCAATAACCCTTGACTACAGTATGAATGACATTGTTTTATTGAATATTTATGACTATTACCACAGAGATATAATCCGGTCGGACAAATTTCCTGATAACCATGCAGATGATGGACGATTGGTATATTATATTTCAATTTAAAAAAAATTGCAAAAACACCCCAAAAATCACTAAACTGAATTAAATCGAATTTTACTTTTTTATATATTTTTATCATCTTAAAAAACATAAAAATACCATAAAACCGGTCGGATACTCGGTAAAGATTAATACCATTATAAACTTCAAAATCAGGAGTAGTATTTAAATTCATTGAACTGATTTGACCTCTCCTGAACGATATTAGATAAATTTCATGACCCATTTTTATTAATTCATTGCAATAATTTTCAGTGACTTTTTCAACTCCACCAATGCTTGGATAAAAACTATTTAAAATAAATAATATTTTCAATTCTTAATTTCACTTTATTAATTTTTTATTTTATAAATCTTTAAATTGAATTATAGATATTTTAATTGTGATAATTTATTAATTATTAATTAAGTTAAGAGGCTTAAAAGATTGGACGATGATCATAGAGAACTTGAAGTAAAGCAAGAAAATAATGAAAATATTGATAAATCTTCCGGTGAAGAAGTTGAGAATGAAAATATAACGACCACTACAGATGACATTAATTCGCAAATCTCTGAGGATAACCAAAATAATGAAGAAAATAATGATTTTGAACTAATAACCGAAGAATATAACGAACAAAATAATAAAAATGTCATAGAACAAATAGAGATTGAAGAAAATAACATTGACCAAGATATTAATGAACAATTTAATAAAAATTTAAAGTTACTACGAGACGAATTAAATGAATTAAAAGAAAATTATCGGAGAGAAAAAAATAATCTTAATGAAATAATTTTAAATAAAGATTCAGAATTATCTAAATTACGGGAAAATTACCTTAAACAGATAAATAGTCTCAACAGAAAAATTCAGGAATTTAATGATGAATTAGATAAAAAATCTAAAATAATAAAACAATTCCAAGATGAAGTTAAAATTCAAGAAGATGAATTAATTAAAAAAGAAGACGACATTGCAAATTTAAAAAGTATAATTTCAGAATTAAGAAATAAAAATCTAGTCCAAAATGAAAAAATTAATGAATATGATAAAAAAATATCAGACTATTCAAATAAGATTGAGCAATTAAATAGTAATATAGCCAAAATTAAATCTGAATATAAAAATAAAATAACATCATTAAATAATGAAATAGAGCAAATCAAATCAAATTATGAAAATATGATAGAATCCTTGAGAATAGAACATTCAAATGAATTAAATACCCTAAAGAAAAAAATTAATGAACAAAATAGACTACTTGGAGAAAAATTGATTGAAAAAATACCTCAAGCTTTGAGCTCTATGGACTCAACATATCAAGAACTAAAAAATGAACTTGAAAAAAGAGATTCTGAAATTGATAAATTAAATAAAGATTATTCCGAAATGGAAAATAAATACCAAGAACAAATCTCTAAATTGAAGAAAGAGATTGCAGAATTGAACCAGGAAAAAGAAACTCAAAATTTAGAAAAGTTAAAAATTGAATCTTTTGAAGAGAAATTGTCCAATTTAAATAAAACAATAAATGAAAAAAATGAAGAAATAAAATCACTTAATGAAAAAATTTATGATTATGATAATCTTACCCAAAAAATTAAAGAACTTAAGATAGAAAAACAAAAACTACAAGATATGTTGGAAAAAAAGGATTTGGAACTGGCTGATGCTAGTAAAAAAGATGAAATTATAGATAAACTCAATACTGAAATTCAAACTCTTAAAGATGAAAACCAAAAAATTCAAGGTCAAATTAAAATTGACCAACTTGAATACGAGAGCTTAAAATCGTCTTTAATTGAAAAGGATGGGTTTATTAATACACTAGAAGATGAAATTGATGAATTAAATAAAAAAATTAGCTCTTTAATTCAAGAAAATGAGGATTTCAAAAAAACTATTGAAAAAAATCAACTTGAAATTAATAAAATTGATGAATTACAACAAGAAAATGATAAACTTAAAGAAATTATTGATGAAAAATCAAAATTAATATCA